>NZ_JBSPEZ010000005.1:0-136714 GCF_053848845.1 Amedibacillus sp. YH-ame6 | reverse complement strand
TTCATTCTTAATTCAACCTTTCTCATAATGACCTCCCTTAAGGAGATATTATATACTTTTATTAAATTACATTGGGACATTTTCAATATTGATACATTGAGACATTATCATTTTCGAATGAGAGTGAATCTTTTCATAACTTAAGTTTTATTTGACAAATACGTGCTTTCTATATATAATCATAGCGATATGGCAATGAAGAGAAAGTACTTTTATAAAGCATGTGTTAGAGAGTTCCGGTTGGTGAAAAGGAACCATGAGGTATAGGAAGAAATAAAGACTTGGAGCCTTCCAACAGGACGTTTATTCACGTTACGAATAGACTTTAATTAGTCACTAAGACCGTATAGGCAACTATATGGTGAATTAGGGTGGTACCACGATCAAGCTCTCGTCCCTATGAGGAAGAGAGCTTTTATTATACACAGGAGGAACTTATGGAAAAGCTAAGTGAACAAGAAACAATACGTCGGCAGAAAATGGAAGAGCTACGCGAAATGGGAATTGAACCATTTGGTCAAGCATACGCAAGAACTCATAAATCTGGACAAATTCGTGCAGAATATGAAGACTTCACAAAGGAAGAATTGGTAGAAAAGAACGTAACTGCGAAAATTGCGGGACGTATTATGACAAAACGTCGTCAAGGTAAAGCGGGATTCATGCACATCCAAGATATCGATGGACGTATGCAAATCTATGTACGTAAAGATGTTATTGGTGAAGAACAATATGAAATCTTTAAGAAATCTGATATCGGAGATATCGTAGGTATTGAAGGAACTATCATGAAAACTGATCATGGTGAATTATCTGTAAAGGCTGGAGTGTATACACATTTATCGAAAGCACTTCGCCCATTACCTGAAAAATTCCATGGTTTACAAGACGTAGAAGAACGCTATCGTCGTCGTTATGTCGATTTGATTATGAATGACAACAGCAAACGAATTGCGTTAACTCGTCCTCGTATCATTCGTGCAATCCAAAATTTCTTGGATAACCAAGGTATGGTAGAAGTAGAAACTCCAGTATTACAACCAATCTTAGGTGGAGCAACTGCACGTCCATTTGTTACACATCACAATACATTGGATATGCCATTTTACTTACGTATTGCGACAGAATTACCATTGAAGAGATTGATTGTTGGTGGATTAGAAGGTGTTTATGAAATTGGACGTTTGTTCCGTAATGAAGGAATGGATGCGACACATAATCCTGAATTTACTACAGTAGAAGCATATTTAGCATACTCTGATTTAAATGGCATGATGGATCTTGTAGAAGGTTTGTTGAGCAATGTCGCAGAAAAAGTATGCGGTACAACTGAAATTGAATGGAAAGATAAAGTGATTTCATTAAAAGCTCCATTCAAAAGAGTACATATGGTAGATGCCATTAAAGAAACTAGTGGCGTTGATTTCTGGAAAAAAATGAGCTATGAGGATGCATGTGCTTTAGCAAAAGAACACAATATCGAAGTAGAAAAGAAACATAACAGTATTGGACATATTATCAATCTATTCTTCGAAAAGTATGTAGAAGAAACATTGATTCAACCTACCTATGTATATGGACATCCTGTTGAAATTTCTCCATTAGCTAAGAAAAATATGGATGATTCAAGATTTGCGGATCGTTATGAATTATTCATTGATGGAAAAGAATACGCGAATGCATTCTCTGAGTTAAATGATCCAATTGATCAAAGAGAACGTTTTGAGAACCAATTGAAATTGCGTGATCTTGGAGATGATGAAGCAAATGAAATGGATGTTGACTATGTAGAGGCATTAGAATATGGACTTCCTCCAACAGGTGGAGTAGGGCTAGGAATTGATCGTCTTGTGATGTTGTTGACCAATTCTGAAACTATCAGGGAAGTTTTACTCTTTCCACATATGCGATTACAAAAATAGTTTGTACAGTTTCATATAAGTATCATATAAGCGAAAAAGCGCGATGAATAGGGCGTTATTTCCGTATACAACATGTATACAGGAAGTAGATAAATATCATTGATTTTGCCATAAATTGATGAAAATGTCGTGAATTTTCCGTGAAAATGCCGTGAGAAAGATCAGTTATTAGATTTAATAATTGGTCTTTTTTAATTTGTGGCACAAGTATTGATGTGATAAGATAACTAATAGAAGAGGACAAATTTCAATTTATAGGACTAGGGAAATTAGACTTTGATGAGATCTTTCGGTATAACTGCATATATGACAAATTAAATCTAGACAGAATGAGGAGGGGAAACGATGGAACGAAATTTATTGGTTGGAAATGGTATTAATATTCAATTTGGAGGTGTTGATGTATATTCGAGTTCTGCAATAATGAATAGAGTAGTCAAAAACATTAAGGCAGGAAAATATACAGCTTTAATTGATAATTCCCTGTCACCAGATGAACAACTTGGTTTTATGCAAGGTATGGTAGATATAATTAATCAAATTAAAGATGGTAAACATAGAGATAATGCAGATGGTTTATTTATGCTTATGGAATTGGATAGGATTTCAAGAACATATCCAGTTAATAGTACTATTACATCTGTTTTTTTAGAGGATTATTTTTTGGCATTTGAGATATTCAATAATCAATATAGGGCTGAGGATGGTGAGAAGCAAAGCGAAGTATATAGAAAAACTTTGTTTACATATTTTCGACAAGTGCTAGTCGATGGAATTTATAATGAGGGGGCTATCAATGACGTTTTCAAAAATTTCTATCCAGGAATGAATAGATATATCGATAGATTTGACAACATCTTTACGACAAATTACGATTCTAATTTAGAAAATATATTGGGTAATTCGGATAAAGTGTTCCATCTTCATGGAGAATTTGAAAAGCTGGCACCAGAATATGATGTTACAAGTTTATATTACAATAAACATAAAACTGAATGTGATTTGTTAATACATAATAAAATCCCAAATTATGAACACATTTACGGTGATGAAATTATGAGTTGGTCATGGCTGGACAAATATGGAGGATTAATTGAACCGGATACAAAACGCAAGGAGGATTTGTTCGAATCCATCAGTGGACAGTTGGAGATATTAGGATTATCACCAACAAATGATGAACATCTATTTATGCTCATAAATAACAACTCAAAAATTACGTCAGTTGTATATTATTATTTTAATGACACGGATAGGTGTGAATTATCACATCACATCAAGAAACCTGTAACATATAAAAAAGTAAAAAAATTATGGAATACTATGCAATAAGATGCAACAAATAATAGCTTTCTTTACTATCTTCATGAAGAGAACAAATTTAATGAAGAAAGTTTAATAGCACTTTGCAGTTATTTTCATGAATTGAACAGTATAACAGTTATTGAATTAAGGCAATTGTATTTTATACTTTAACTATATTTTGCTTTATATTCAAGAATAGACTTTATCAAAATAATATTTTATAATGACAATAGGAGGAGGGGTGAGATATGAAGAAGTTACTGTGTTTAGTATTACTTGCTACAATGATAGTTGGATGTTCATCCAAAGAAAAAGAGGAAGATAAAGTAGGTGCAAATAGCAATTTGATAACGCAGATGTTGGATGATGTGGACAATAACAAAAAAGATGGAGAGAAAGATACTCCTAGCACAACAGATGAAGAAAAGAAGGATAATGGTGCTAATGATGGAGGCACTGAGGCTAAGACTGATGAGACAACAAAGCCAAAGGATAATAACTCAAATCAAAACTCTGGTGGATCTTCAAGTGGAGGACGCAACAATACTTCACAAGAGAAGCCCGTAACACCTACACCACCTAAGGAAGAAAAACCAACACCTCCAGTAGAAACTCCAGCACCGCCTATTAATCAACAAGCAAAGGCGGATCAAGTTTTTGCACAAATCAATGCATATCGTCAACAGAATGGGAAAGAACCATTTGCTTACTCATCTCTTTTAAAAAGCCAAAGTGATGCTCATGCACTTGCGATGGCGACAAGAGAAGCCTTATGGCATAGTGGAGGAGCAGCTGAGTGTATAACAAACTATGATGATCCATTTAATGCATGGAAGAACTCACCAGCACATAATGAAATACTCTTATGCAACAATACCGAAGCTGCGGTGGGAATATATTACTATAATGGATATTATTATTCAGTATTTCAATGTCAATGGTAAACGAATAATTAGACAACTCAATTGTGGGTTGTTTTTTTTATACTCTAGAATAGAAAGGATGAGATATTATGAACTATTATAAGGTTGGATTCTTTTAGGGCTTTATGCCCTAATTTATAAAATTGAATACGATTTATCGAGCACAGTTATTTACATATATCTGTGCTCTTTTTTTATTTATAGGAGGAAACTTATGAAAGAGAAAATAAAAAGATGTATTAGAAAAGGAATTATTACTTGTGCGACTATTATGATGGTATTCACATCAACGTTTAATACAATATCAACAGTTCATGCAGCAGAAGAAAAAGTATACTTTGAAGTCAATAAGGCAAGTGAAGTCATCAATGAAGCAAAGAAACATCTAGGAAAACCTTATGTATGGGGTGCTGCAGGTCCAAATTCATTTGATTGTTCAGGATTTGCAAGTTATGTTTTCAAACAAGTGGGTTTGAAATTTAATGCAGACCGTTTCACAACCAACTCTATTGAGTCCTATTTGGATGGCTTAGGAGTCACAAGTTACACTTATAGTACAAATGAGGCTAACCCAGCTAATACAAAAGTAGGGGATATTATATTGTATTATGATAGTACAGGTGAACCTATTCATATGGGAATTTACATGGGTGATGGAAAAGTCATTCATTGTGCAGCAGAAATGCCATCAGGTCCACAACAACAAGTTATGATTAGTAATGCAGATGCACTAGGAAATAAGCATGGATCAAGCATCATTACGTATCGTGCATTTAGAGTGTTTCCTGAAGATGGAGGCGTTCGTTTATTGAAAACGGATGAATTTGGAAATCCATTAGCAGGAGTCACATTTAGAGTTACATATCCAAATGGCACAGTTAGAAATATCACCACAAATAGTGTAGGGGTATGGGATACAGACGAGCTTGGCTTAAAACCACAAGTAGGAACCTATTCATATCAAGAAGTATCCACAAAAGAAGGGTATTTATTAGATACTACTGTTCGTACATTCAAGATTGAAGCAGGTGTGAAAGCAGAAGCCAATGTAGTCGTTGTCACAAATAAAGAACCTAGCGGAGAAATTAAAGTCATTAAGACTAATATGAATGGAGATCGTGTCGCAAATACAACTTTCAATGTATATGCAAATGAAACCATTAGAAATAAGGCTGGTTCAAAAGTATTCTATTCAAAAGAACAATTGGTTACAACAATTACAACCAACAGCTCTGGAGAGGCAACTACCCCTAAATTACCACTAGGAAAATATAAGATTACAGAAACACAAGTACCTGATGGATATGTGTTGAATACATACACATTCTATGCAGAACTTTTGTACAAGGATCAAGTAACTTCATTAGTCACTGCATCTACAACTATTCAAAATGAAGATCAAAAGGGAAAGGTTATATTAAAGAAGGCTTTTGATACATCACTAGTAGGTGGAATGACAGGAGATGCAACGCTTGATGGAAATCAGTATGCATTGATCGCAAAAGAAAAGGTTATGAATGTTGCAGGTACGATCAAGTATTATGAAAAAGACCAAATCGTTGCCTATAAAACAACTGATAAGAATGGTGAAGTATCTTGGGATAACCTTCCATTAGGGAAGTATTACATTCAAGAAATCGATACCAATAATTCCTTACAATTGAATCAAAATATTATTGATGTCTCAGTTGATTATGCAGGACAGACAGTAACGAAAACAACAGTCAATAAAACAACTTCTGATAAGTTGAATATGCAAAAGATTCAGATATTCAAAAGTGGTGAAGACTTTGGATCATCGGGAGTCTATGAAGGATTACAAGGTGTTGAGTTCACTTTTAAATTGAAAAGTGATGTAGATAAACTAGGGTGGAATGCAGCGAAAGTTTATGATGTCATTACGATAGGCAAAAAGGGAAATGCAACAACTAAGTATCTTCCTTATGGAGTCTATCAAGTCAAAGAAACAAAGACACCAGCAGATCATACTCCTGCACCAGATTTTACTGTGACAATAGATAAGAACTATACATTCTATCCTAGTGATGAACAAGTTCGTAAAATCAATGTTAATAATGCACCATTATCAGCACAAGTAAAACTGGTAAAAGTTGATTATGATTCAGGTAAAACTGTTACTTTGAATTCGGCTAGTTTTAAAATTAAAGATGAAAAAGGGAACTATATTGTTCAAAAGGTAGGTGGTGTTAAAATTGACACATTCACAACCAACAGTAAGAATCACATCGTTTCTATCTTTGGTAAAGAAGGAGAAACGACTCTTCCATTAAAACTGTATGCTGGAAATTATACAATTGAAGAAATTAAAACTCCATCGGGCTTCTTGGAACTAGAGGCACCTGTGAAATTTACAATTAAGAATATCTATGATATGGATATGGATGAAGATCAAGAGCCAATGATTACTGTAAAAGTGAAGAACAGACAACCGATGGGAAGTCTTATTATTCATAAAACAGACAAAGAAACAGCTAATCCACTAGAAGATGTTGAATATGAATTGGTCGCAAAGAAAGATATTGTAAGTTCTATTGATGGTACTATTCAATATAAAGCTGGTGATGTTGTATGTAACGGGAAGACAAGTGCAACTGGAGAAATCATCATCAATGATTTATTTATGGGAGAATACCAACTGAAAGAAACGCTAACAAATGAATCGTATGTATTATCAGAAAAAATAGAAGATGTCATTTTTGAAAAGAAAGATGATTTTACTAAACATTATGAAATCGCTGTTGATTATACAAATATTGCGCCAATAGGCGAAATTCATCTAATGAAAACTGATAAAACAACAGGAGAAGCACTAAGTGGTGTTATTTATCAGTTAACAGCCTCAGAAGATATTTATTCTTTGGATGGAAGAAACACATTGCTTTATGCCAAAGGCGATACGGTAAGTAAAGATATCTCAGAAAAAGGGTTATATATGACCAATGAAGCAGGAGAAATCCATATTAGCGATTTACCACTTGGTAAATATGAATTGAAAGAAGTAAAAGCGTTAAATTCCCATGTAACAGATAAGACTATATATGATATTGATCTTAGCTATGATGGAAGTCAACGCACAATTTATGCAAGGACGTTGATTCTAACCAATGTGAAAACTACAGTGGAGTTATTTAAAGTAGATATTACAAATGGCAAAGAGCTTGCAGGAGCATCCATGACACTACAGGATAGTGAAGGAAATGTTATTGAAACTTGGACATCTAGTGAAGAGTCTCATATTATGCGTGGCTTAGAGGTAGGAAAGAAATATACATTGATTGAGGATACTGCCCCTTTAGGATATGTCAAAGCAGAAAGTATTACATTCACAGTTCAAGATACAGAAGAAATCCAAAAGATAACAATGAAGGATGATATCATCAAAGTTGAAATATCTAAGCAGGATTTAACTACAGGTTATGAGTTATCAGGCGCAAAGCTTCAAATTCTAAATGCGAAGAATGAGGTTGTTCGTGAATGGATTACTGATGGACAAAAGACCATGATAGATCGATTACCAGCAGGACATTATTTCTTGAAAGAAGTAGAAGCACCAAAAGGTTTTGAAATTGCAGAAACAGTAGCATTTACAGTTAAGGAAACAGCAGAAGTTCAAAAGGTCGTTATGAAAGATAAACGTAAACCAATTGAAACTGTGCATACAGGAGATCAAACGATGTTATTACCAATTATTGCAGTATGTTTAGGTGCGGGGATTGCAGCCTTCGTCTTGTATCGTAAATCAAAAAAGAATTAAGATAATTAAAAAGTATAAAGATACTGATCAAAGGAGGTGAGAAGTATTTGAATAGTATAATCAGTTGGGTAGGTGGAAAGAAGGCATTACGAGAACTCATTTATGCACGTTTTCCAGAGAATTATGATCGCTATATTGAAGTGTTTGGAGGAGGTGGTTGGGTGTTGTTTGGAAAGACACCAGACAGATTTGAGGTGTACAATGATTTCAACAACAACCTAACCAATATGTTTTCTGTATTGCGTGAACAGCCTTTAGCCTTTATTCAAGAACTTGGTTATCTGCCAGAGAATGGTAGATATATATTTAATCTCTATAAGGATATTATTTCTAAACAAAGGGTGGATGATAAATATATCGAGGATGAAATTCAAAAGGTAAAGGTATACTTCACGGAGTTACAAGCAGAGGAAATCGTAGAGTTAATGAAAAAAGAGCGGATTGTTAATCAGGATATACAATTAGCGGTCGCTTTTTTTAAGCTAATTCGTTATTCGTATGGGTCAGGATGTAAGACATTTGGGTGTCGACCATACGATGTTAGAAAAGCATTTTCTACTGTATGGGATGTTAGCGATCGACTAGCGAATACCATTGTAGAGAATAAAGATTTTGAGGCATTGATCTGTCAATACGATAGACCCAATGCCTTTTTTTATTGTGATCCACCTTATTACGAAACGGAAGGTATGTATGAGGTAATGTTTACAAAAGAAGATCACACTCGATTACGTGATTGCTTGGCAAACATTCAAGGAAAGTTCTTATTGTCATATAACGATTGTGAGTTTATAAGAGAACTCTATAAAAACTTTTATATTGAGAGTTGTACAAGAGTAAACAATATGGCACTTCGTTATAACAATGAAGCAGAGTTTCCAGAAGTATTGATTTCAAATTATGATACTTCATTAGGACGTGGAATGCGTAAGCAATTAAATTTATTTGATAATGATGAAGGAGAAGAAAATGAAGAAGACGATTGAAGTAGTGCTACAAAAAGGAAATAATATCATCCTAGATCAAAGCACAGTAGAGGAACTAGGTATAAAAACAGGTGATGTGATTGAATTAAAACACAGTGAAGGATCATTAGGAAAACGCTGTTTTACCATAGAGACAGCAATAAATGAAGATCAAGAACTACAGGAAGGATACTACTGTATCCCTATGCACTTTTTGAAGAAGGTTGGACTAGATGAAGAAAATGTTCACCTTTTAATCAATGATGAAGAGATTATCCTCACAAGTGCAAACAACATAATAAGTGGTTTTCCACCAGAATTAATAGAAGCTATGATAGAACAAGGAGTAAGTCTTGACATATTGGCAGAGGATATCGTGGAGAGGTTGAATGAAAATGTGCTCGAGAAAATCGAAGACTAGTATTTACAAGATTGTGGATCGTCAAGGAAGGCTTTCAATTCCTCAAGAAATGAGAGAAAAGGTGGATATACATAAAGGCGATGTTGTAGAAATCATGCATACCCGAAACGGTATCTTGATATCAAAACTAGATATTGTAAAACTCAATGATGACTCCAAAGAGTCATTAAAAAACACAGTTATATCATCCGCAAAGAAATTAGATAAAAAAACACTTCTTGTGCTTGCGAAAAAGATGGTAGAGATTGCAGAAAGAACGGAGGAGTATAGTGAGTAGAGTATTGAACAATAAGAGAGTCAAGGTGGTATTCATAATTATGTTTATCACCTTTTTATTTATCATTATGACAAAGCCATGTTATGCAGCTGATGTTTCAGGTGTTATTGAAAAGGCTTGGAATAGTGCAGAAACGCAAATCAAGAACGTTGTTAACAATGTCGTATTCCCAGTCATCGACCTTGTATTAGCGGTTTTCTTTTTTATTAAGTTAGGAACTGCGTATTTTGATTATAGGAAGCAAGGACAGTTTGAATGGGCGGCTCCTGCTATTTTGTTTGCCTGTCTTTGTTTTACACTGACCGCGCCTACATACATCTGGAGCATTCTCTAGTGAGTAGGTGTTAGGATGTTCTTATGGAACTTTGTCGCAGATAAAGTACTGGGAGGAATCATCGATTGGATCTATGAAAAAATCATAGAAGCATTAGGTGAGTTCTTTGGTCTCATGGGTAATATGGGAGCAGAGATTTTCAATTATGATTGGGTAAAAGCTATTGTTGAAATTATGCGATTGTTTGGATGGGCGCTATTTGCAGTAGGTATTGTAGTTGCCGCATTTGAATGTGCGATCGAATATCAAAATGGAAGAGGAAGCATGAAAGATACAGCCTTGAATCTTATAAAGGGATTTATGGCTGTATCCCTCTTTACGATTGTACCAATCAATCTGTATCAGTTTTGCATAACATTGCAAGTACAACTGACTACAGGAATGTCTACCATTGTAGGTACAAGTTCCATAGGTGAAACTGCAAAGCTTTCAATGGGATTTGTAGCAGATATGAAAATAGGTGCTATCATGGCAATTTTTATATTAATTGCCATGGGATATGCAGTCATAAAAATATTCTTTGCGAATTTGAAACGTGGAGGGATTCTGCTCATAACAATTGCAGTAGGATCTCTTTATATGTTTTCTGTTCCAAGAGGATATACGGATGGGTTTATTCAATGGTGTAAGCAAATCATTGGCATATGCCTCACTGCTTTTTTACAAGCGGTGATATTGATTGCTGGATTAGGAGTCATGAGAGAAAATTGCCTACTTGGTATTGGGCTCATCTTATCAGCAAGCGAGATACCAAGAATTGCTGGACAGTTTGGATTAGATACATCCACAAAAGCTAACGTTATGTCCACTATATATGCAGCGCAAGCCGCGATGTCTATTACAAGGACAGTGGCAGGAGCGGTGAAGTAATATGGAAAAACGATATAAAGCATATATAGACAACATTCACTTTTCAATAGAATTAGAAGATATCGAACTTTGCACATTTATAACCCATTTTGGTCAATTTGGAAATATTGAACTATATGATCAAAAGAAAGGTGAATTGGTGCTGAATACAGTAGGAATCTTTATAGATAAATTTTATCCAGATTTGTATGATCGAGGGTTAGCACACCATAAAGCTAGGCAGTTATACCCACTGTTTAAAGATTATAATTATCAGAGGAAGCGGAAATACCCATCAAAGCAATTGAAAAAGCAATACAATCTATTAAAGGAATTACTATATATGGATTAATTGTCATAAGAAATCTTTGAATTACTTCTTAAATATTTTTAAATATCTTTAAATTTTTGGTATATATATTTTTCTTTGATATAATGAAAATATACGAAGGAGTGATTTTTATGGGCATTAAAATGAGGTATGCGAGATTTAATGGTGAAAAAATAGATGTAAATAATTGCAAAGACTATATGAAAAATGATTTGTATTGTTATTACTGTGGAACACCTATATCTTATGTAAGTGGAAGTATAAGAAGTTTGAAAGATAGAGATGTTGTTGTGCGTCCTTATTTCAGATTGAAGAATGAGCAATCAATTCATGTGGATAATTGCAAATACATTACATCTAATGCCATTAAAGAGATTTTTGCAGATGTAGCTGATAGCAATTTGATGACAAAGCAAGAAGATGCTTATATTGCTAGACTACATATAATTACAGATAGCATGGAGAAGAAAGATAATAAGCACATCGCAGACCTTAATGATATTAAGGTTAATGAAAAATCAACTAAGAAATATATTAAAAATGGCGATAAACCAGCATATCTATCAACGATTAGAAGAATTGTTAAATTAAGGGATGCTATTGAAAAAGAGAAAGAGCTTAGAGATTTAGTTAAATTACAATTTTACAATGAATATCATAAAAAGTATGATGTTATTAAATGGAAAAACTTTTATATGGATTATGATTTGAAATCATACAAACATATTTATGAAATGTTAAAAGCTACTAAAGTCTATCATCCTATTTGTTTTGAGGGCGAAATTAAAGAAGCGGTTCAAATTGGAGAAACTTTCTATATTAAGTTTTACTCTTTAAAAGTAGAAGAGGGTCTGTACTATTCTTTTTCTGCAGCAACTAAGAATAAAGAGGTATTCAAATATGCGAGTACTTTGAAAGGGAAAAGAGTTGTTATTTATGGTTGCAGTCATCATGTGAGTAAAGAAGGAAACAAAAATGAAACGAGGTACTTAAATTTTAGTAGTTATATAAATATAAAGACACAAATTTTTGTTTTATAATAAAGCATTCTAACTGGAGGATATACCATGGGAAGTAACAGTAAAGAAACGCGCTATGATGAATATTTGGCTAAGCTTGAGTTAGAATATTTTTTTCCTGATCTATTTAAGAATTTGGAGATAAAAGACAAGCCAGATTTAATTGGTGATGATGTAGGTGTAGAGGTGACAATTGCTATAAATCATAAAAACTTAGAAATGGATAGTCTTTATTCGAAAATTGGCACTAATAAGTTAAAGAGTGAAAAAAAAGCAATTAAGAAAATCGAAGAATATGGAGGTGTATTAAAAGGTGGGATACTGTCACATCCAGTAATGAATGATGATTTTATCAATATTTCCAATTCATTTCGTGGTAAACTAGAGAAACTGAATTCTGGAGATTATCACATTCTTGATAATATGTATATCTTTATTAGCGATTGGATATTTGCAGATAAAAAAATGCTAAATTTAGGATTAGAAGAAGCAATGAGAATACAAAATAAATATGAAACACATTTTAAAGCATTGATCGTGCGGGTTCCTAGTTATTTGTATTTTATGGATTTAAATAAAGGAACATATAGAATTATTAAGTATAATTCTGAAATTCAATGTAAATTGTCTAATGAAGCAGCGAAACAATGTAACTAGTATAGGAGATAATAAAATATGTATATGTATCCAGATAACCTGAAAGAAAAGCCAACACTATGGCTCTGGTATCTAAATGATATCGGAATTATAGGAGTAGGTGCTATCTTTTCAGTCATAGCAATTACACAGGCAAACTTTTTTCTGCCGATTGCAGTTGTCGCCTGTTATGCCTTTTTAACCATACGTTTTCAAGGCACAAGTATTTTTGATTTTATCAAATATGCCTGTGCTTTTTTTATTTTAAGTCAGCAAACGTGTTGGTGGAAATATACCAAAGAGGAAAAAGAAATAATAATAGCTGACAGGAAAGGAGGAAGTGAATGAAGAAAAGAAAGAAGAAAAAACAATCAACCAGAGAATTGGTGAATACCAAGACAATCACAGACTACAGCTTACAACAGTATGGTGGAGATGAGGTTGTCTTTTTTATGATTCAACCTCAAAACCTCTCTGTAATGAGTCATGAAAATATTGGTAGTAAGATATTTGCATTAACCAATGTATTAAAAGGGCTAGCAGATTTAGAAATGATCTGTTTAAACAGTAGAGATAATTTTCAAGAAAACAAACTGTTTCTCAGAAAAAGAATTGAGGAAGAGGAGAATCAAAAAATTGTGATGCTCTTAGAAAGGGACTTACTACATTTAGATAAGATTCAGATCCAGACAGCCACTGCTCGTCTTTTTTTATTGGCTGTTCGTATCAAGCCTAATGATCAGGTGGAAATCATGCAACTAATCCATCGAATTGAAAAACTAATCAAGCTACAAAACTTATCGGTTAAACGAGCAAAGAAAAATGATTTAAAAAGTATGTTAGCAGTTTACTTTGAACAAAATGTCACAACAGATCACTTTGAAGATATCGATGGAGAGAGGTGGTATGATGATGAAACTATTTAAGAAGAAACCAGAAGTAAATGAAGAAGAAGTAAGAGTTCAAGATTTTCTTGATATGATTTCCCCTTCTGTTATACGATTTTTTAGTGAGTATTACATTTGTGGGAATACATATCGTTGTGTGTGGGCGTTAAGAGAATATCCAACCGCCACAGAAGAACAAGCACTCCTTCGCTATCTTGGAGAGAAGGATGGAATCACATTGCATGTGTATGCAAGACAAGTGACACCAGCAGAAGAAAAGAAAATCATTGGAAATGCTGCAAACAAGAATCGAATGAAGCAAGGTAATACACAAGATCTACAAGAATCGATTACTGCACAAAGTAATTTACAAGATGTTGTAGCTTTGATCGCCAATATGCACCGCTCTAGAGAACCACTGATTCATTGTGCAGTGTATTTAGAATTGACGGCGGATGATTTTGAGGCGTTGAAACTTCTTCAAACAGAAACACTCACTGAACTAGTCAGAAGTAAACTCAATGTTGATCGCTTGATCCTTAGACAAAAAGATGGATTTTATGCAGTGATGCCAAGTGGGAAAGATTTGTTCAAAGATCAATTTGAACGTGTACTTCCAGCAACGAGTGTGGCTAATTTATTTCCCTTTAATTACTCAGGAAAGACGGATCCACAAGGTATTTATCTAGGAGCGGATAAGTTTGGTTCGAATATCATAGTAGATTTCAATCGAAGATCAGATGATAAAACAAATGCAAATATCTTAATACTTGGAAATTCAGGGCAAGGGAAGTCGTATCTTCTAAAACTTATTCTCTGTAATCTGCGAGAGCAAGGATACAATTTGTTGACCATGGATCCCGAGCATGAGTACGGAGAATTGACTCATAACTTGGGAGGTACGTTTATTGACATGATGTCAGGTAGGTACATCATCAATGTCCTTGAACCTAAGCAATGGTCAACAGACGATGATATTGAAGATGATGAAGATGACAGTATTCCAATAGCCTTTAAACAATCCACCATATTGTCACAACATATTTCATTTTTAAAAGACTTCTTCAAGACATACAAAGATTTTACAGATGAGCAGTTGGATACATTAGAAATCATGTTAATCAAATTATATGATCAATATGATATCTCAGAAGATACAGATATCACTTTACTTTCGCATGATGATTTTCCAATATTAGAAGATTTATATCATTATATTGATGAGGAATATAAACACTTTCAAGACGATGGAAATCGCATCTTTAAAAGAGAGACACTACGTGAAGTCTTGCTGTTACTGCATTCTATTTGTTTAGGAAGTGACAGCAAGTTTTTTAATGGAAAGACAAATGTAGTATCTAATAAGTGTTTGACGTTTGGAGTTAAAGGATTATTACAGGCAAATAAATCATTGAGAAATGCGCTATTGTTTAATATTCTATCTTACATGTCCAATGAACTATTAACAAAAGGATATACGATTGCATCTATTGATGAGCTTTATTTATTCTTAACGAACATGACTGCAGTAGAGTATATACGAAACTTCATGAAGCGAGTACGTAAAAAAGAAAGTGCAGTTATATTAGCCAGCCAGAATCTTGAAGACTTTGCAATCGAAGGAATTAAGGAACTTACAAAACCATTGTTCTCCATTCCAGCTCATGCCTTCTTGTTTAATGCAGGGAATACAGATAGCAAATTCTATATTGATACCTTGCAGTTGGAAGAGAGTGAGTATGAACTCATCAAATATCCTCAGCGTGGGGTGTGTTTATATAAGTGTGGGAATGAGAGATACAATCTCGCAGTACATGCACCAGAGTATAAAGAGAAATTGTTTGGAAAACAAGGTGGGCGTTAACTATGTGGGCAACTGCATTAAAAGCAATACAAGCATTACGTCTATTAAAAGATAAAAGAACAAGGAATTTAGGAAAGAAGATATTGATTGTTCTTCTTTCTCCTGTTATAGCCTTTATTTTTTTAATTGGTGGTATTTTCTCAGACGGTATTAACTTCAACCATAATCTTATTCAAGATTTATACAATGGAAATCCAGTATCGACGGTGGATATGGATGCTAATCAACAGAAACAAGTTAGAGATATTGAGGCAGGAATAAAACTCATTAACTTAGAAATTGAAGAGGTAAATAAAACATTGGCCGATGGAAGTCTATTGGATAATCACCTTGTCAAAGGATTTTATATTGGGCTTATGTTGACAGATCAGTCCTTCGCATTAGATCAAGCAAAAGCAAATTCGTGGGTTCTTTGTTTTACAGAGGAAAAGGATGAAGTGGCATCAAATAAGGAAGAGAGTGAACAGCCAAAGGAAGAAGAGTCCACAGTTGAACGCAGTTCATTAATGGATACAACTAAAATATTTGCACAGATAGATTCCATATTTTCCATCACATTAAAAGATGATGTCAAAGGTAATATGGAAAGTGTATATAGTGCATTGATGGGAGGTACAACCAATAAGCCAGTCACTACATTAAGTAAAGAAGAGATTGATAAGCTAATCAAGAATCTTCCAAAAGATACAACTGAAGTCAGAAAGAATCTAGTTATTCAGGCAGCAGATGCTGTAGGTAAAATTCCTTATTACTGGGGTGGTGCAGCAAGTGTACCTGGATACAAAGGCAATGATTTTGGAATTGTTACCTCACCTGATGAACATGGAAGAATCCTAAAAGGAATGGATTGTAGTCATTTTGTTGATTGGGTATATTGGACAGTCATGGGAAACAATCTTGGCAATACAAATACAACTGGTCAAATTGCACAGTCCTATGAAATCTCAAAAGAGGAACTACAAGTAGGAGATCTTGCGTTCTTAATGGAGAATGGTGTCTCTACCCACGTAGGCATCTATGCAGGAAAGAATGAAAAAGGTGAAGCAGTATGGATTCATGAAAATGCAGCAGATGTTAATGTAGCAATGAATACAGTGAGTTATTGGAATTTATATTGTCGCTTAAATTTTATGAAAGGAAGGTAATAATATGGAACATTCAGATTGGGTAGATAAATATTTACGAACAAATTATGTAGGGTGTGTGGTAGGTGATTATGATCATGGATGCCGCTTATATTTTAAGGATATCAATAACTTTATTCAAAATGTAGGTCTATATGGAAATGTTGAAATCTTGCGTGTAGAAGATACGGATATTCTATTAAATACACGTGGAACGTTTATTGATCGTATATGGCCAGATATGTCATTTGATATGAGATCATCAACAGAAATGATAAATAATATCAATTACATTGCAGGTAAGTTTCAGGAAATGCGAGAGAAGGATGGAGATTTTCCTGAACCTCTTCCCAAAGTCACAAAGTTTATGAAGGAGGTGTTTGGACAGGAAATAGTAGAACAGAATAGACAGTTACATGAAGGTTGCGAAGAAGAAATCATAGAAGATCAGGCTATGGAAATGATGCAATAAAGGAGATGGAAAAATGTCACAAAAAGTGATTGTATCATCTAGTGAACTTGGACAAATATGGTATGCCATTATTGTTAGAAATGCAGGGAACAAAGGCTGAATCATCCACAAATGTAATTAGGTAAATATGAGTTTCAAATAAATGCTAGAACGATATACTTTATTTCTTTACTGGAGAGGGTTGTTAACAAAGGTTAAGTTATATAAATAGACTTAATAATCAAAAGAAAGGAAAGATATAATACTAGTTAAAGGATGCATGCATTGATTCGTTAACAATCAATGGAGCAATTAAATTTATTTGAATTAACACAGGAACCTTACAGAATAACCAAGCCAATTAGGCTAATCGAGTTATTTGCAGGAATCGGTGCACAGGCGCAAGCCTTAAAGAAGTTAGGTGTGAACTTCTCACACCATCGAGTTGTAGAAATCGATAAGTATGCAATGGATAGTTATAATGCTATCCATCATACACAATTTCAAGTCAGCGATATCACAAAAGTAAATGCGCAAGATTTAGATATTGTAGAGTTAGATACATATGAGTACATCATGACCTATTCTTTTCCATGTCAAGATTTATCCAAAGCAGGAAAAGGGAGAGGAATGAAAAAAGGAAGTGGAACAAGATCTGGATTACTATGGGAAGTTGAAAGAATTCTCAAAGATTGTATTCATTTACCGCAAATTTTACTTATGGAAAATGTACCAGATGTCATTGGCAAGAAAAACATTAAAGAGTTCCAATTGTGGCTAAAGACACTGGAAGAATTAGGCTATAACAACTATATTGAATGTTTAAATTCAAAAAATTATGGTGTACCTCAAACAAGGAATAGAGCATACATGGTATCTATTCAGGGAGAAAAGTATTATAAATTCCCACAACCAATACAACTGCAACATAAATTGAAAGATTTGTTAGAGGATGAAGTTGATAGTAGTTATTATCTAACTGAAGAGCAATTACAAAGAGTGCTACGCAGTAAATATGATCAAGGAAAGCGATTCATGAATGTGGATTATATCTGTCATACCTTAACGACGAAAACAACCATGATCATAGGAAATGTAAATCCTAGTGGAAGAGGTATGAATGGAAATGTTTATCATGGTGATGTCGCTCCTACCTTAACAGCGAATCATGGAGAAGGGGTAAAGATGTTAATAGAAGGTCTATTTATTCCAGAGAACACAAAGCAAGGCTTTACTGTTGCAAGTGATGGAGATGGAATCTATATTGACCGTCCTCATCAAAAAAGAGGAGTTGTTCAAAAGGATATGATTCAAACCTTGAAGACAAGTTGCCATGATGTTGCGGTTGTTCTTGGCGCAACAGAAAAGAAATTTAAGAATGCCTTTTATATACGAAAATTAACACCACATGAATGTTGGAGACTGATGGGTTTTGATGATGAATCATTTTATAAAGCAGAGAAAGTGTGCAGTAAAACACAACTTTATAAGCAAGCAGGAAACAGTATCGTTGTGGATGTTTTAGAGGCAATCTTTAAACAGTTTTTTATTAAAGATGAAAACGAAATGGAGGAATAGAAATGTTTTTATCAGAGAAAAAAGTGAATAACATAAAACAAGAGTACCCAAAAGGGACTCGAATACGTTTAATAAATATGGAAGATCCTCAAGCAGTACCTCCTGGAACATATGGAACAGTTGATCATGTAGATGATGCTGGACAAATACATATGCATTGGGATAATGGAAGAGGCTTAGCGCTTGTACCAGAAGAAGATCAGTTTGCATTAGTTCAACGTCCAGGACAAAGACCAGAAGAAATGAGAGTCATCATTGTAGAACCTAATCAAGCACCAAGGGTAGAAATTATCAAGAATACACTTGAAGCACAACAAGAAATTGTTGGAGGATATATTGAAGAAATATATCTTGCTAATGATGCAGTTGCTATCTGTAATGAAGAAGGAAAACTACGAGATCTAGAAGCAAATAGAAAAATTGGTTCTGACATAATAGCTGGAACTTTTTTTATTGCAGGTGATGATGGATCGGAGTATCTTGTTTCATTGACGGATGAACAAATTGATACTTACATGGAACAGTTTGAAGAAATAGAACAATATACACAAGAAGAAATGCAAAACAGTATGCATATGAAAATATATGGAGGAATGTAAATTGGGGAAAATGATTGAGATTAAATTGAAGTATTCGAGTGAAAGGGCGAGAGCCCTTTGCTCTGTACTTGCAAAAAAGAATAAAAATCTGGAGGATGAATTATTAGGTATGCTAGATCAGTTATATAAGAGGAATGTAAAGACAGACGTAAGAGCGTTTATCGAAGAACTAGAATCTGAACAGTAAAAATGGGTTCTCCTAGGACTTTTGTAGATATGTGATATACTGTGATAAAAAAGGGGAGGAGTGAAATGATGATTGTTAGTGTTGATGTAATAAAAGATTTGAAATGCGCACCAAATTCAGCATATAACGTGTTAAAGTTTTGGCTCTTATATCATTCCAATGTTATTGAGGGCAGTAATTTTACAAAAGAGAATTTAGAACTCCTTATGTTTGAACAGATAGTAGCAGGGATACATAAACTAGATGATATTTATGAAACTGTAAATTCTCTTGAATTATTTGATTATGTAATAGAAACACTAGACAAGCCATTGTCAAAAGAAATGTTATTAACATTTCATAGTATTATAAAAGATAAAACAAAAGATCAAAGACGAGGGTTAGTAGGTTGTTGGAAAAAGATCCCTAATCAAATTTTCGGTTCAAAAGTGGTACTGATAGAACCAAAAGAAGTAGAGTATAAAATTGAAAAGTTACTAAAATGGTGGGAAGTATTAAATAAAGGGTTAAAGGAAATCATAGAATTTCATGTAATGTTTGAACACATTCATCCTTATCAAGATGCCAACGGTCGTATAGGTAGACTTATTATGCTTAAGCAATGTATTGAAAATCAAGTTGATTTATTGTTGATACATGAAGAATTATCAACCAACTATAAAAAAGGAATTGAAAAAGCACAAATAGAAAAAGAGTATTCCAAACTACAAGATGTGTTCAAAGAGTGTGAAAAAAAGTTGGAAAAAGAGCTGTCATTTGTACAAGAAAGCATAACATATATGGAAAATATCATGAAAGATAAGACTGAAAAGATTATTGAAGAAGTCAATGCAACAATGAGATTAGAAGGAATGCCTTTAACAGAAGATGACAAAGAGATGTTGCGTAAATGTTTAGAGGGAGATAATTATTAAAAATGCTAAACAACACATAGATGTAAAAAATCATGATTAAAGTATATATGTCTAATGACTTTTATCAATAACTTCATTCATAATTATTTATATATTATCAATTTACTCTTGATACTCATCAAGAGTAATAGTAAAATAAATAGATAGAGAGGAGTTACGATGATGGACAGACAAACAGTAATTGAAATGATGAAAGATATATTTACTTCAAGTGAAGCAGCAGAATTTTTGAATATTTCAATGCAACGATTAAACCAGCTTGTACATGAAAAAAGAATAGCACCTATTAAATCTAGTAAATCAGTTATGCTTTTTCTAAAGAGTGATTTAGAAAATCGAGTTGTTTCTAATGTATCCAATAATCAAAATGTAAATAATTTAAATGCATTTAATATTAATGTTGCATATGTACGTGATGCGATTTTATACTTCACATTACAACAATTCTTTAATTATAATGATAAGAAAACGATGAAATTTTTGGATGATATAACAACCTTTAATCATTTTGATATGCGTGCAGGATTAAAAAATAATATTCCAATCTTATCAAATCTTTTAAAAATAACAGAAAAAGAATTTTATGATAAATATGTATTTGTCAAAGACAGTTTTCAATCGTTAACAGAAGATGTTGTTTTGATAAAAAAAGGCGATGAAATCTATCCTAAATTATTAGCAAATACAGTAGATGCTCCTTTATATTTATTTTTAAAAGGAGATATACAGCTGTTAAATGAAAAATCAGTATGTGTTGTAGGAAGTAGGAACGCTTCTAATGATTCAATGCAAAAGACAAAGCGTATTGTACAGTCATTGATAAAGAGAAATATTGTAGTCAATGCTGGACTTGCAAAAGGAATAGATACAGCGACACATACAGCGGCTCTAGAAAGTGGTGGCAAAACGATTGCTGTTATTGGTACGCCAATTAATCAATATTACCCAAAAGAAAATAAAGAATTACAGATTGAAATTGAAACAAAAGGTTTGGTTGTATCACAATTTCCTCCCTGTAATAAAGTCAATAGATGGAATTTTCCAACTAGAAATGCAACCATGAGTGGATTGTCATTGGCAACCATTATCATGGAAGCAGGAGAAACAAGTGGTGCCTTGAAGCAAGCGGACTATGCTTTAAAACAAGAAAGAAAAGTCTTAATACCTAAATCTGCAATTGATAATAATGCCATTACTTGGCCTAAAAAATACGTTACAAAAGGAGCGAAAGTATTTGAGACTTTAAAAGATGCATTGGCGACGCTCAATGAAGTTGAAATGTTAAATGATATTTTCAGTTCAGAAGACATGGAGGAAATTACTGATGTGGAAATGGACTGATGCAAATGATGTTCAAGCAATCCTGTTGGATGTTGACTCTCTTGATGATGACTATTTATCATTTGACTACCATAGTGAGGTACCAAATGCCAAGATTTTGAAGGTAATAAATGAGCCTTTTGCCTTTGATGTTGAATATAATGAGCAAACAGATTGTTTAGAATATAGTGATATTACTTCTCTTTTAATTTACATAATGAAAGAGTATGCTCTTGAATCGTATTCTTTAATTGCCATAAGTAATAGTAATCTATTTATAAAAGAAATGATACAAAATCATATTGGGACAATATTTATTGGCGAATTGCAGGAGAATGTTTTTAAGTATACACCAGACTTTACAAATCAAACTTTTGATAAACTTTCTAACATTTTAAAACAAAAAAATGTTGGTTATTCAGCTGAAGTATTTGCGAGTGGAGGTGCTATAAAAAGGAAATCTTTGATTCAAAGCAAGAAAAACATTACTTTATTAAATGGAGATGAGAAACAAATAAGACTGCTTCTTGGAGGACGATATTATCCTCCTGGAAGAGCGTTTTATATTGATGATCCATTATCAAATCTGATTAGAAACTTCAAACAAAGATATATATCAGTGATTGATAGTTACTTTGATAGTGTTATTAATTTTGTGAATCGTAATGAAGAAATAGATTATCTTTGTTATTCTCCACCAAAACCAAAAGATTTTGAAGAGGAAAGATTTGATAGGTTTGCCTCATTGAAACTGCCCTTATCCTATAAAAAAGGAATAGAACTGCAAAATATTATAGAATGTACTGAAGACTTTTCACAAAAAGGAAATGATTTATACAACCGAAGAGAAGTTGTTAAAGGTGCTTATAAAGTGCTTGTTGATGTTAAAGATAAGCATGTTGTTATTCTTGATGATGTGTATTCAACAGGATCAACAATGGAGGAAATAGCAAGAACATTATATGAAAATGGAGCAAGACAAGTAACTGCAATATTAATAGCGGTTAATCAAATGATACAAAGTACATCGCTTGTCTATAAGCATCCAAGGTGTAAACTCTGTGGTGGAGAGTTGCGTTTGAGAATAAATAAAAATGATAATTCAATCTTTTTTGGATGTGTGAATTATCAAGATAGGAAACTACATACTCTTTTAAATTGCAAAGATGGCTTACAAGAAATCAAATTAATTAATAAGTTTGAACAAATAGATATTGTCGATCTTGATGATATATATTAATGATATGAATGTTATTTTTCTAAAGAAAGAAAGGAGTTGAACGTCGATGAATAAAACAAGAAATGATATTTTTAGAAGAAATTTTATACAAGCTTTAATCAATTTCTCTAGTGGTAAAATTTCTGAAAAAGAAGCGAATAGTATCGCAGATAAAAAACTGCGTTTAACAGATTTTTCAGATGACAGTCCATTAGCTCATAAAGGAGTGCGATGGTTAGCAAAGCGTATTGTTCATTCTATGGAACTATGTTAATAGATAGTATTAGGACTGTTGTCCGCGAATAAAACAAACTAGAGCTGATGCCTGCGCATAGGATTGTATATTTAGATATACAATCTTTCTTGAAAAACTTTGGGAAGGAGTCACTTATTGTGACTTTTTCTTTTAGAGTACAAACATTTTCCCATGTTAACGATTTGTTCGCCTCGTGTGCAATTGTTTATAGAAACTGGAACAAGATTACCTATTGAGTTAAATAAACAACGTGTGGCGGTTTGTAGCTCAAATGCAAAGAAGTATGGTGGTTTGAATAGAGATAGAAGTAAGAATATTATCGTTTTTCGCATTAAAGTTGGGTGTGCAGGTTAAAGTATCGGCGTCAAAATCACGCCGATACACAATACATCAGCGGGCAATGCCAACTGTTTAAAGGATTTCAAGGGCTCATGAAGGTGGTCGGAATATATGGCATGGTGCTATGTTCGGCGTTGAAATGAATGAAAACTAAAAGAAACACTAGTAAATACAAGATATGCAAGGTGGTCAGAAACGACGCTTTGCATATTTTTTAGGAAATGAAGGAGTGAGATATGGCAGAAAATAAACAAAGAACTACTATATGGTTAACACCTGCTACAATGGAAGCATTAGATGATATGGTAATCAAAAACAATTGTAAAAGTAGAAGTGAATTAATAGAAAAAGCATTGATATTTTATGATGGATATGTAAGATCAACACAAGAGAACGAATATTTACCAGTAGCATTATCCTCATTATTAAGTGGTATAGTAAAAATATCAGAAGATAGAGTATCAAGAGTGCTATTTAAGAATGCAGTTGAACTTGCGATGATGATGAATGTACTGTCAGCTACCGCAGAGATTGACGAACAAACACTACGGAAGCTAAGGGTAAAATGTATAAAGGATGTAAAAGGTACATTAGGGAAAGTTAACTTTGATGATGTTTATAAATATCAAAACACATAAATGTTTTAAAATAGTTTAATTAATATTATAATGTATCCATAAGTAACTAAGATGTTCCTTGCAATGGAGGAGGAGTTTATGTGAAGGAAGAAATCATAAATAGAATCAAAGATGCGCATAAAGAAAATAATATAGAAAAATGCTTTGCGGATTTAGCATGGTTAATGTTAACTTATAATTCTGAAATTACTGAAAGTGGTAAATATAATCATGGTTTTAAACATATTTTATTTAAATTAAATATTATACGTAATCCATTAGGTATGAATTATAGCGATAAAGAATACAGAAAGACCTGCAAAATTTTACATTGTTTATTAGAATTAATAGAAAACATTAATAATCCTAATATAGATACACTAAATATTTTTTCTGAAAGCTTGCACATAGATGATAGGTTGATTAAAGATATTTATGGAGCACTAATTTATACTAATTTGTTATATGAAATGAAGAAGTTAAACACAAAAAGATTGGAAAGTAATACTACTAGTCATATTCCCTTTATTGAGCAATTATTAAATATATTGGTTTTTCAACAAGATCAAACAAGACTTGTAAAACAGCAACTAGAGTCAAAAAAAGGAAAAGGTTATATTACTGGGATGGAATTTTCCATTACAGAGAATCCAGTTGATTACTTTGATGGTTTAAAAGTTTCTATTATGGATAGTTTTGAGTCGAGAATGGAAAGCATTAATCAAATAGTAAGATATTTATATTATAAAAACCGAGGAAAATTTGAAGATAAGATTCAAAATATTAACTATGAATTAATTCATCCCTATAATGATGTAGATTTTGAGCTTTATTTGAACGTTGCTTTTCAAAGGTATTACTTATGTCGGTTAGAAGAAGATTACCGATATGGTACCTTATGTTTTGGCGGAACTGGACCAAGTGAAGATCCATATTATTTTTTCTCTGTTGAAAACGAAGAAAAGTATAAAGCAAGAAGAATAGGTGTGCTACGTAGAGAATATCAATTTAGAAGAATGGCGATGATAAATACTTATAGCCAATTTCAAAGTTTTCAGGGCAATAAAGCTGTGAAAGAAATTGCATCAAAACTTATAAAACTTCAGAGAGAAGAAAGTAAAATTTTTGATTTTAATGTACTTCATATTGATGTAAAAAAATTTAAAGAAGCAGAAAAAGTTGTAGAATTAAAAGTTAATGTTGTAGAATTACTAATAAAAAAATTTTATTTAGAAAATAGTGTGAATGGGATTAAAATAAAAGATTTAATATCCACATATAAATATTTGTTTACAATCTCAGAAGTTTTATATTTTGCATATGAAAGTTTAGTAGATAAAAAAGATGAAAATACAATTATAAAAGAAATAAGCGTAGTGGATATTGAGTATTTTTCGGATGAATTGTCAAGACTCTATAATTTCAAAAAAGATTATGCTAAAAAATTAATTAATTGTTTTATATTTCATGAAAAAGATAATAAAGCAGATGATATATTTGCTCAGCCATTAATAAAGGCTAGCAAGACTCAAGTAGTCTTTTGTCCGTTTTTAATAGATCAGGTAAATTTAGATAGATTTATTGAACGTCAATTTATTCGTAATGAGAAAAGTGTTAGTAAAGTAGGGAAAGATTTTGAAAAAGAATTCATTGGAAAACTTAAAAGAGGGCATAAGAAGAGTAGTGATGATAATACATATAAAAAAATTCCTAATTTTAAATTGAATACCAACAGTGTAGAGTATGAAGCATTTGATGGCAAAGATATTGAGTTTGATGTGATTTCTGTACTTGGAGACTATCTTATACTAATCGAATTAAAGGCAATAATGACATCTTATGATATAAGTGATTTAGATACTAGGGAAGGAAATGTGGAGAAAGCAATAAAACAATTAAAACGACGTGCTAAATCGGTAAAGGAAGATTGGATAAAGTTTGCAGAGAAAGTGTCAATTGATTTACCAGAACAACCATATGATGATGACCATATAATTTTAATAGCTTGTAGTGATGCATTTGATTTTACACCTAACAAAAAGGATGGTGTTTTTATAACGGATGATTCAACATACCTAAAATATTTTACATCCCCCTATTTTGATATAATTGAACAAAAAATGGGCTGTTCAATTAAAAAGAAATCAGATAGTATATGGGAAAAAGGGTATCCTAATGGAGAGGAGTTACAGGAGTATTTGATGAATCCTGTTTCTACACGTCCGTTTTTTGGAGGGCTTGAAAAGCAAACTTATCCGATGCCTTGCTTTGATGAGAAAGATCACCATATTTATCGAGAAGACTATGTGTTGGTAAATGATCCGATTGTTGAAATGGCAATTCATAACAATCCAAACTTTATTAAGGTTAAAGAGAGAATACATTCTAATGATCCTTGTCCTTGTGGAAGTGGAAAAAAATATAAACGTTGTTGTCGTAAAAATTTAAAATAGTATAAATTTTTTTAGGTTAATTGGTATATAGATGGGAGTCTCACAAATAATGAAAACCGTTTAGAAAAAGTGCTTACTAATAAATAAAAATTCTAGTTATATTTATAACGCTCCTAAATTTTGAGATACAGTTTTGACTAATAAAAAGAGTACAGAATAAATTATTTACGTTTGCAACAAAAAAAGAATGTGCTATAATATAAGTGTAAAAAGGGTGCATAAAATAGGAATATAAAATAGCACTTGAAATTTTATAAAAAAATGGTATTATAAAACATATCAAAGAAAGTGATGAATATATTGCATGTTCTTTGGTGGATAGCATAGTATATGATGTGCAGAAATGCGCACACTATATAAAGGTTGAAATACACCACGAGGTTTGGCTCGTATCAACTTGAAATCCATGTACGACTTCGGGCGCGTACGGTCTGCTAGAGACGATAAACCTAGAAATGCATGTACGACTTCGGGCGCGTACGGTTGGCAAGCAACGATAAAACCAAACACAAAAGGAGTGCTAGCGACTGCGGAAACTAGACACTCCTTTTAAATTGCGAAAATTAATAGAGGTAAGAATAATGATAAATAGGAATGATTATGCTACTGTGTTAAGATGTGCAGAGCAGTATAAAAGAGAATTGGCAGATACTAAGATGTTATTCGTTTATGAAAATAGACATACAAAAGAATATGGCTGTTTTGAGGCTGCTTTTTTATCATCCAATTTTAAACATTTAACAGGCATTATTTATCCTTTTAAAAATGAAGAAATAGATACTGAAGATTTAACTGATGGAGCGGTACATTTTTTTAATTTAGCACTTAGAAAAAGATTGGACATAGACAAATGTAAATATAAATCTGATGGAACTACGCAATTAAAACTTCAAATTCTACAAATGATTATGAACATTAAGAAGACCGCTAGAATGATAGGAGATTTTAATCATTCTAAATTACATATTATGGCAGATAAGATGTGTGGGTCAGTAGCAACTACACTAGCATTTACTAAAAATGAAATAGGCGATTATTGCCCAAGTTCTGCATTGCGAGAGGACATTAGAAACTTAGTTACCGATTTTCATCCGATTATTGCAATTTACCAAAAGGATATAAATGAAGACACTTACACACGTGTTTGCTATAAATCACAGAAACTAGATCATACAAAACTCAAAAATATGAAGGAAGAATTAATAACAATTTAATTTATACGAAAGATAGGGAGCGATGAACTATATGTTTGTTGCTCTTTTTTGTTTTTAGGAAGGAGTGGTACTATTCCAAGAATTATTGTAAAGACAAATTACATGAAAGGCAAAACACACAAAGAATATTATGTAAAATATATTGCAACACGTGATGGTGTTGAAAAGATTCAAATGAGTCATGGAGATAAACCAGCAACCCCAAAACAACAAATATTGATAAAACAATTGTTGAGTGATTATCCAGATACTAAAGCCATGTTTGAATATGAAGATTATATGAAAGAATCTAACAGAGAAAATGCAAGTGAGTTGATTTCTGCTATCATGGATCAAAATATTCATGATGTCGCAACGAAAGAAAACTATGTAGATTATATTGCAAATCGTCCTCATGTAGAAAGATTAGGTGAACATGGGTTATTCAGTGATGCAGGGATGAATGTCGTATTAAATGATGTGGTTCAAGAAGTAGGAAAACACGAAGGCAATGTGTGGACACATATTATATCGTTAAAGCGCGAAGATGTTAAAAGGCTAGGCTTTGACTATGCCAATAGCTGGATGAATTTATGTCAGGCAAAAAGAAATGAACTAGCAGAAGCTATGAGAATCTCACCAAATAATCTGCGATGGTATGCAGCATTTCACAATGAAAGTCATCATCCGCACATTCATATGATTGCATACTCTATTAATCCAAGAGAAGGCTATGTTACACAAGAAGGAATTGCGAAAATCAGACATATGTTTGCAAGTGATATTTTTCATCAAGACTTGATTCAAATCTATGAAGGACAAACTGAAACAAGAGACGAATTAAAAAAATATAGCAAAGATATCATTAGTCAACTTCTTAATGAAATTAGTGACAAACAGTTTCATGATAGTCAAATTATATTTAATAAAATACTGGAGTTAAAGGAGTCGCTAAATAACTATCATGGAAGATTGATGTTTGCGTATCTTCCAATAGCCATAAAACAGATCGTCAATGAGATTGTTGATGAACTAGAAAAAGATAGTAGAATCGAACAACTCTACGAACAATGGAAATTATATAAACAAGATATTCATCAAACATATGCAAAAGCAATTATTGAAGAATTACCTTTACATAAACAAAAAGAGTTCAATAGTATCCGCAATATGATTATCAAAGAAGTTAGTGATTGCAATCTATCTCAGCGAAATAATGATGTGGCTGAAATAATGGATATCTCTGTAGACAATATAATAGTTGACTATGCAGTACCAGAATGTGAATCGTTGATAGAAAATACAAACGAAGTTCATAGCAAACAGTATCATATGAAATGGAGCGACAACTATAAAGCAGGTGTTGCTTTTTTTTATGGCAATGAAGAAGTTGAACAAAATATAGAGGAAGCAGAAATGCTATTTAAAGGTGAATGTGAAAAAGGCAATATTCTAGCAATGGAGATGATGGGAAAACTGTTAGAACTAGAGGAACGAAAGGAAGAATCTAATAACTATTATAAAAATGCCTTGGAAGGCGCATTGGAAATAGTAGAAACAGATAAATCTAATTTCGCACAAAACTATCTTCATTATAAACTTGGCAAGTTCTATTTTTATGGAAAAGGATGTAATCAAGACTACGAACAGGCATTTAAGGAGTTTGAAATGAGTGATAGTCAATATGCTAAATATTCATTAGCGACAATGTATCAACGTGGCCTAGGTGTAGAACAATCTGATAAAAAAGCCTATCAGTATTTTTTACAGTCAGCACAAAAAGGAAATGCTTTTGCAAACTATGAAGTAGGACATTATCTAGAACAAGGTATCGCAACATCCAAAAATATAGAAGAAGCTAATACCTATTATAAAAAAGCCTATCATTCGTTTTTAAGCATGTTGAAAAAACAAAAAGATGATCATTTATTATATCGAGTAGGAATGATGTCATATTATGGCAAAGGGACAGAAGCAAATCATGGATTAGCAAAGTCCTATCTTAAAGAATCACTTGCTTTCCATAATGAACATGCGAAGCGATTGCTTGCACGTATTTATTTAGAAGAGGATGACTTCTCACATATTGCAGATGCGATAGAGTGGTTGAAGGAAGCAGATGATCCTAGTTCCTGGTATATCCTTGCAAAGGAATATCAAAAAGGAATCCATGTTGAATATGATATAAAACAAGCTATTTTTTATTATACGAAATGTGCCAAGGAGAACAACTCCTTTGCGATGTATCAACTAGCTAAAATATATTTGAGTGAAGAATATAGGAATGTTACAAAAGCATTACATTATTTACACGTAGCCGCTAATCAAGGAAATGAGTATGCGCAAGTAAAACTAGGCAGTGCCTATATGAAAGGACAATTACTGGATAAAGATGTAGATCAAGCACTCTACTATCTAAAAAAATCAGAAGAACAGAATAATATGTTTGCCCAATATCAATTAGGCAGACTTTTTTTATTTGGAATTGATGTAGAGCAAGATAAAGAAAAGGCTGTTGAATATTTAATGAAGTCTGCAAACCAAGGAAATGAATATGCCATGTATCTGTTGGAACATATCAATGATCCCTATTATCAACAACCATTGTCTTTATTAGCGTCACGTATGTTTCACCACATTGGTAAAATATTTGAAAATCAATTGCCTCATAATAATCATCTTCTAGGGGGAGTGGATAGAAAACTAGCGCAGAAATTAAGACAAAAGAAAATTGCACAAGGTCATAATCCAAAAGACCATGAACTCAATGTCAGATAGGAGAGGATAAGATGAAAAAGAAAAAATATGATATCAAAGAAGTTCAAAGGTTGAATCACATCAAAGCAAAAGTAAATACAATTCATAACACGGCAGTAAAACGTAAAATTAATAAAAGAAAGAGATAAAGGAGATGAAAAAAATGGCTGAATATAGAAAGTTTTCGGATGATCAAAAAGCATTAGCGAATAGTATCAACTTAGTTGATTACTTGAGGAATCAAGGAGAGACATTAATAAAATCAGGAAGGGAGTTTCGATGGCAACGATACACCAGTGTTACTATCAAAGACAATCATTGGTATAAACATAAAACACAAGAGGGAGGATACCCCATTAAATTTTTAGAGGAGTTCTATGGCATGAAGTATGTAGATGCGATGGAACTCCTTTTATCGTATGCCAGCGATACTGGCATCACTGCTAACTATGAACCTAAAGAAGAAGTTCCTAAAAAAGAGTTTGCACTACCAGAAAGAAGTGAGACCATGAAACGGATGTATGCCTACCTTCTGAAGACACGTCATATTGATAAAGATGTCGTCAATGAATTCGTCAAGAAGGGTCTTCTATATGAAGATACACAATATCATAACGTTGTATTTGTAGGTGAGGATAATGAGGGTATCGCTCGACATGCACATAAAAAGAGTACATACGAATCAAAAGATGGAACAAGTTATCGAGGCAATGTAGAGAGTTCTGATCCTAGGTACAGTTTTCACTATAAGGGGACTTCTTCAACTTTATTGGTATTTGAGGCACCCATTGATATGCTATCGTATATTTCAATCTATAAAGATAATTGGCAACAACACAGTTATCTTGCATTATGTGGGTTAGGTATGCAACCCATTGAAGAAATGCTTGAAGAAAATACAAACATCAATCTTGTCATTGTAGGAACAGATCATGATGTTGCAGGAATAGAAGGGGCTGAACGTATTCAAGATTACATTGACACTTTATCAAATGTTAATATGGCACGTGCAGAACCTATATACAAGGATTTCAACGAAGATCGAAAAGCACAGTTAGGATTGCCAGCGATCAGTGGAGAAGATAATCTCAATATTAGAATTTTACAAGAGGTTATTGATGAAATAAAACATGATTTCACAGTTGAAGATTATACACAAATAGAACATAAGCAACTCTCTAAAGCATTTGCAGATATGTACTATGGACTAAATCATGATGGACTTAATGATTATCCTAAAATTAAAGAAGACTTTATGAAGATTACAAAGTGTGCATTAAACTTAGCCAACTATCATTTGTTTCCAGATAAAAGTCATCCTACTCAATATATGGGTGCAGATAATTTAATAGACTCTTATCGTTCCTATAAAGATCGTGGCAGTTTTGCAAAACGTATTGAACGAGTGAAAATAGGCTTTCAAGAAATTAAAAAACTCATGGATACAAATGCTGAAAAAATAGAAGTTGGGAAAGCCTATGAAAAACTAGCCATGGAGAGTGCAACAGTTATAAAATACTGTAATCATGAAATGCAACAACAGATGGATCAAGAGTGTAGAAATCCAATTGAAAAACCACGTGCAGCTATTATTGGTGCAAATGGCAATATATTTAACTTAATGGGTATTGCAACAAAAGCATTAAAAGAAAATGGGTTAGAGCAAGAAGCAACTGCCATGTTTGATAGAATTACAGGTAGTGGAAGCTATGATGAGGCATTAAATATCATGATGGAATATATTGATCCAATCTCCGTGGAAGAACAATCGACGGCTTTTGATATGGCAATGCAATGAAGGAAAAATCAAAAAGACAAAACATCGACTGTATGATAAAATGAAAACAGGAATAAGAAGGAGAATGAAGATATGGAAGATCATATAAAAGCACATCAGTATTCATCTAGTCATAGAAAAGAATTATTAAAAGATTCAAAATGTGGTTGTTTTTATTGTTTATCCATATTTGAGCCAAAGGAAATAGAAAATTGGGTAGAAGATGAGGGTGGAACAGCCATATGTCCTTATTGTGATATTGATTCAGTTATAGGTGAATCATCAGGATTTCCTATAACAAAGGAGTTCTTAGAGAAAATGCATGATTATTGGTTTTAAAACAAAGATAGATGAAGAACAGTTGGTTATGAAAAATCAGCTGTTTTTTTATTTGTAGGAAAGGAGAAATAATGGATGCGAAAATAGTATTTATAATAATAGGTTGTTTGTTTTTTTGTTTAATTGGAATGGCAGTATATTTTGGTAATAATTATAATCTTGATCACATCAAATCTAAGACAGTAGGTGATGGACAACATGGAACTGCTCGCTTTGCCAGTGTAAAGGAAGTTAAACAATCATATTGCACTATAAAGTATCAATCAGAAAAATGGAGAGAAGGAAAATGCCTGCCTAAGATTCAAGGTGTTGTTGTAGGAATGAAAAAAACCACAAAAGGTCTTTATGCTTATGTGGATAATCAAGATATTCATTTAATGATGATTGGTGCAGCAGGGGTTGGAAAGACAGCAAACTTCCTGTATCCCAATTTAGAGTTTGCTTGTGCATCAGGTGTAAGCTTTATAAGCACAGATACAAAGGGGGATTTATATAGAAATTATGGAGGAATTGCTAAAGAATATTATGGTTATAATATATCTGTCATTGATTTACGAAATCCTATGATGTCTGATGGCAATAATATGTTACAGCTAGTAAATAAATATATGGATTTATATAAACAAGATAGAAGCGATTTAGCAAATAAGGCAAAGACTGAAAAATACGCAAAGATTATAGCCAAAACAATTGTATTCAGTGATGGAGAGAATGCTGGTGGATATGGACAGAATTCTTTTTTTTATGACTCAGCAGAAGGTTTGCTTACTTCTGTTATTTTATTGATTGCTGAATTTTGTCCAGCGAATCAAAGGCATATTGTGAGTGTGTTTAAATTAGTTCAAGATTTACTTCAACCCTCTCCAGTGAAAGGGAAGACAAGATTTCAATTACTTGTTGATCAATTGCCAGATACTCATAAAGCGAAGTGGTTTGCAGGAGCTGCTTTAAACACAGGAGAGCAAGCTATGCAATCTGTTCTATCAACCGTTTTATCAAGATTAAATGCTTTTATTGATTCAGAAATCGAACAAATATTATGTTTTGAAACAGCAGTCGATATAGAAAAGTTTTGTTCCCAGAAATCAGCAATCTTCTTAGTCATGCCAGAAGAGGATGCTACTAAACACTTTTTAATTTCTTTATTTATTCAACAGTATTATAGAGAAATGTTAGCATACGCAGATACATGTGAGGGTCGTCTTCCTAATAAGGTTATGATGTTTTTAGATGAGATAGGGACGATACCTAAAATACAAAGTGCTGAAATGATGTTTAGTGCATCTCGTTCTAGAAACATAACGATTGTCCCCATCATTCAATCTTTAGCGCAGTTAGAAAAGAACTATGGTAAAGAGGGTGCTTCCATCATTCAAGATAACTGTCAGGATACATTGTTCGGAGGATTTGCTCCTACCAGTGAAACAGCTAAAATATTAAGCGAGAATCTAGGATTCCAAACTGTTATGAGTGGATCAGTAAGTAAAGGCAAAAGTGATCCATCACAATCATTACAAATGATACAACGTCCCTTGTTGACTACAGACGAACTGAAGTCTATGCCAAAAGGAAACTTCATTTTAATGAAAACAGGAACGAATCCTATGAAAACAAAACTAGAGTTATTTAAGAAATGGGGAATAAAGTTAAACAAAAACTATTGTGTTCCGCCACGTTATGAACAAACAGTATCGTATGCAAATGCATATGTACTTGAGGAATCCATTAAAAAAGAGTACGCCATAAATGACCATACGAGAATAGATATCAATGTATTAAACTCCATCAAAGAAAAAACAGGGAAAGGAAGTGTGAAAGTTGAATAAAGACTATCTCCATTTTTATCAAAAGATATGTGCCTCACATTTACCAGCTAGTGCAATAAGTGTATATAAAGCCATATTACGATATGCAGATTATACGAATTGGTCATGTTATCCATCCGTAAGGACAATTGCAAGAGATACAAATTTATCAGAACGGACAGTGCGAAGGCAACTGTCTGCTCTTGTAGAAAGTGGTTATTTGTTAAGAATACCTCGAAGAAGAGAAAATAATGGGCACACTAGCAATATGTATTTTTTTAATTAATTGTATGATTGGGAGGAGTCTCGATGTATGCTGTCAGTAGCCTACGGTCATGTTGTCATATCTGTAACTACTTACTTAACAAATATAATAACAGAAGAATGTAATAACATGGGAAATTTTGGAAGTAGAACTAGTGCTATGAAATGGTATAATTATCCATATTAGACAAAATATGAAGAAAAGAGGGTGCGATATGAATAATTATATTATCAATGAAAAGAAAATTACTAAATTTCAAGATTACTTGTATTTAGAAGAAAGGAGTCAAGCGACAATCAATAAGTATGTAAGAGATATTGTTAAGTATTATGAGTTCTTAGGAAGTAGTAAGCTTATCACGAAAGAATCTTTAATTTCATATAAAAATGGTTTGTTAGAAAATTACAAGGTAAGAAGTGTCAATAGTATGTTAACTTCATTAAACACATATCTTGTTTTTCAAAATCTTGCAGAGTTGAAGATAAAACTTTGTAAAGTACAAAAGAAAATGTTTTATGAAGAAGAAAAGGAATTAACAAAAGAAGAATATATAAGACTATTAGAATCTGCATTAAAAGAAAAAAACAAACAGTTGTATATGTTATTACAAACCATTTGTGGAACAGGGATACGAGTATCTGAACATAAATATATCACTGTAGAAAGTTTAAAGAGTGGGAAAGTCCTCATCAACAACAAGGGTAAAGAAAGAGTGATCTTCATTACTAAGAAACTAAGAAGGTTGTTAGCAGAGTATTGTAAAGCAGAAAAAATTGAGAGTGGTACAATCTTTGTAACAAAAAAGGGAGAACCGTTAGATCGTTCAAATATATGGCGCAAAATGAAAAACCTTTGCGAAGATGCAAAGGTAGATCGAGAAAAAGTATTCCCACATAATTTAAGACATCTTTTTGCATTAACGTATTATAGGTTACAAAAAGATATCATTCGCCTAGCAGATATACTAGGTCATTCCAACATCGAAACAACAAGAATCTATACCATGACAACAAGTCATGAATGTGAAAAAACATTAGATAAAATGAACCTTGTCGGTATGCTGTGTTAGATAAAAAAACAACATAATGAATAATATGTTGTAAAGTTAAATTCGTTGCTATTGCTCCTCTATAATCTAACACAAAATGTAGGTAAAATCTACATTTTTTTCCATTTTTCTTTAAAAAAATACAAAGTTATAGCTTTGAACTAGTATTAGTTTTAAATTTTTACTACTAAAAAGAGCTTGTTTATACACTATAAAACACATTAAAAAGGCGATGAAATCAATCGTTTTTTTTGTTTTACAACATATTATTCATTATGTTGTAAAACTACTGGGAACAAAAAAAGGTCTCCTTTTTTCAGTTGGATAAATAGCAAAAAAGGAAATTATAACGGCAGAATTATTCGATTTTATAGCAGGAATCAAACCTATCAAGGTATGGTTTCTATTTGCTATGAATTCAATGACAGTTAAAGAGAGAGAGGCAATATGCAATTAAATGTAACTACAGACTATGCAATACGAATCGTTCTTTGTTTGGCTTCTAATACGAAGCCAGTATCTTCGACAATCCTGTTTGAGAAGCTAGGGATACCACAAAGTTATGTGTTAAAGATAGCTAAGAAACTAGAAAAAGCGGGTTTGGTGAAAACCCATATCGGAACATATGGTGGATATTCATTAGCTAAGAGTACAAGCGAGATAAACTTATTTGATGTGATAGATATCATGGAAAATACGGCTAAGATAAATCGTTGTATGGAAGATGATCATTACTGTAGTCGTTTTGCAGTAGAAACCTGTCCTGTAAGAAAGTTTTATTGTTTATTGCAAGAAGAAATAAAGGAAAAGCTAGTCTCCATAACAATAGAAAGTTTGTTAGAAGATTGCAAATGATAAAGGATTAAACTAAGGAGCGAGGAGTGAGTGTATGAAAACAGTTGGAAAGAAAAATGATACTTTTAGAAAAATACGATATAAAGCACTAATGGGGGTGATGGTATTTTCAATATTTGTTTCTTGTTTAATGCTACATGATATTAATAATACAGTATTAGCTACGGATGAAGTTACAGAAGTCGCAGAAAATACGTCTCCTTTTGGGAATGTAACTATAAATCCTGGTGCTAACATATATTATGGTGACTTGCTGGATGGTTCTGTACTAACAAGTGTGGAAGGTAATACACTTCTTAGTCAATATACTGTTCCAAGTAAAGGAGATCAAGCTAGCATCGATGCAGCAATTACCGAGTATAAAAATAGTGAGTTTGGTGATACACAAACGGATAAGATAAAGAACATTTTCAATAATGATGGCTTCAAGTTACCAAGCATTACTGATATAAAAAAATGGAACAGTGTCATTCCATCAGTGGGAGGAGAGTACTGGTTAAGTGATCAAAAAACCGAAACAATTTTTCAACATGGATATTCAGCTCCACCTAAAGAAGAATTACTAAAAGTAGATGTTCCAATGAGAGGTTATGCTAATGGAAATAACACGTCTCCAAAAAACGAAAAGACTATAAGTGGCATGCATGAAAATGGAGCATGGTTTGATAGCAAGCTGTTTAATTTTGGATCTTATGCTCATGCTGGTTCTTCTGCGATTAATTTTGCAGAGTTCGATCAACCCGAAGGATATTGGTACGATCCGCTGGGTGAAGCTAAGTTTGATTATGGTGAAAATTCAGGCAGACTTAGGGGGATAGCACCTGTTTTTGGAGATAGGGACAAAGTAGAGGCTGGTCTGGATCCTACTAAGTACCTAAGGGCTTATTCTACACCTGAATGTAAACCAGAAGATGAAGTTTATGTTGATATAGAAGCGAATCCATCGAACCCATTTGATACTGCGGTAGCAGCAACCTATGATCCAATTACTGATACATATCGATTTCCTAAACCAGGTGAAATAGTCAAAGAAGGTGAAACACTTGTGCGTTATTATTATGAACAGGATAGATATAGGAAAAGTATGCCTCATTATATATACAAATCAACTATGTCAAAAGAATATAAAGAAAAGTGTAGACAGTTAACTGGTACGGTTAATTTAAATGTTGGATTGGTTGGTGATGACACTTTTGATTATCGTTTTCCTGACACACAAACGTATGATACGCCAGTATATGTTCTTTATACTAAAGCACCAAGAGATATAGAAGTTTTTTCCAAGAATAGTAACATAACCTTACGAATTACTGGTGGAATGTGGTACAACCCATATGAAAGACCAATTCCAGCAAGCAGTATAGAAGTAGAAGAGAAGGAAGTCCGTCCTAAAATGAACATAGATACTAGCAAGGTTATGTTCGCAAGAAATAACATGTCTAACGCGAACGCTACTCCTAACGCGACGCTAGGTGCAGCACCAACCACAACACTAGCAAGTGGTGGTAAATATAAATTAGTTGTAAAGGATGACACTCTGGGTGTAGAAGGAATTTATGAAGGTGGAACGATAGAAGCAGAAGGAGGTAGTGCACAATTTGATGGAGAGTCTACAATTACTGTTACACCGGGAACAACTAAAATTAGGATTCCTGTTGCTACTAAAATGCCTATTACTAGTGGAGTTTACAAGGTAAGTGCAGTTTCTACTGGTAAAGATGGTAATGTGAAATATGGAATTGTTGGTGATGTGGAAGATGAATATAGTGAAATAGAAATTGATATTTCTAATCTTATGGATATTAATCAATTGACTGGGACAGGCAATGGAAAGAAAATCACTCTATATCATGAACAACTAAATAAACAGGCAATAAGTGACACAATTTCTAAGGATGGAAAAGAATACACTATAAAAGTGGCGAATCCACAAACGATTGATTTTACTACAACTACAAAAAACGCTTTGCTTACAACAACTTATCCATATGGAACTGAATTTGAAGTTAGTGCAGAGGTTGCAAATAAAGGTGAATTTGATTTAATAGATAAAACCACACCTATAACATTTACTGTAGAGTCAGAGTATTTAACACAAACAGGAAGTAACTGGAATCCAGAAACACTTACACAAACAGCAAAGTTTAAAGTAGTCAAACCACAAAATAATGCTAATGATGATAAATTGAAAATTAAAATCAACAGAGCAGGAACAAATAAAAATGATGCTGCACTTGAAGTTACATCTACTAAGGTGAAGACCGAGAAAAGAAAGATTGATCTAAAAATAGATTCAAGTATTTTTGATGCTGATAAAGGTAGTGAGAGAATTTCCTTAAAAGTACAGGATAAAATGCCTGATATAACCCAAAAGTATAAAATGTATAAAGAGGGTACAAATGTAGAAGATGCTGTAGCCAATGGAGATAAAAATAAAATTCCTTATTCGATTTTAACCACACACTGGATTGGAGATTATGTAGGCGATGTCGCTAATGGGGTTTCTAAAGATAAGATCCCAATAGAAAATGGCAAAGTGTTACTGAGCGCAAATGGAAATATTTGGAAAGCAAATATAACAAAAGGTACAGATGCAGAGAAAAACACATGGTTTGATGAACGTTATGTGGTTGCTAGTACTACTCCAAAAGATGCAATTATTGATGTGTACGATAGAGCAGGAAATGGTTCAAGTTTAAAAAATGAAATTCTCTATGTAAATGATATAGTCATGTCTCTTGAGGAATATAAAGATAAATTTGTAAACGCAAGCAATCAATCAGACGTATTGTCAAAAGAAGGAAAGTGGAGCTTAACAAATAATACAGCGCCTTATAATACTGTACCGTTTGCTATTAATAGTGGTACAGGAATTACAGATGAAAAGACTCATGCTGGTATTTATGAGGTCTTCAATCGCACTTCTACGGGTTCGCATCTAAACTCGGAACTTACAATTGTGGATAATCTGGTAAGAGATACAACAACTGGAGAAGAGTTGAGAGCAAATACATACATACACCAAAAGGGCAATGTATGGGGGGTAGGTACTGTTAAAGATGGGTGGGATAGGCTAGCTAGAATAGAATATTATGATTTAAAAACAGGTGCTAAAAGTGATAGTGAATTTAAAGAATGGAAACTTGGAAAAGTTACAGCATGGAAGGAGTTAGGTGAAACCACACTTACTATAGAGACAATCAAGGGTACTAAAATATTATCAAAAATCATTGTTAGAGATCATGCAATTATAACAGGTGATATAAATGTCTCTGCAAATAATCTTCAATTAACTGTAGAGGAAGCAACTGACTTGGTAACGCAGTTAGGTGAAAAGTCAAAGATTCAAGATAAAATAGATATTTTAACACCAGCAGATAGCAAATCAAAGTATGGTATGTACCCCTATGCAACTAATATTAATACAGGAAATGAGGTTGAAATATCTAGTATATCAGGGCTCCCAAAAATTGAGTCAGGAAAAGCTGTAGAAACAGGAGTGTATACAGTTACATTCACAACTGTCTCAGGTGAAATAGTCCAGCCTACGATTACTGTATATGCAACCGATCCAGTTGCCTATGTAAGTATTCCCAAAAAAATAAAACTTGAAAAAAGTAGTGAGTCAGGAATTATCGCATCTAAATCAGACAAAGTAGAGCTTAAAGTAGGAATGAATACAATACTTAAAAATATGAATAACAAGATTGTTGTTGAAACTCAACCAACCTTTACATTGGCAGGGACAACAGGTGGTAATAAGGAAACAAAAATCACAGTAAACGTATATGATTCTTTAAATAACGAACTCACTAGTGAGTCGAATTCGTATATCCCCCTAGCAACATTAGATAGTACTACTACAACAGTAGGTTTCACACTTAAAGTAAAAAAAGGACTTCCATATCCTGGGGATAGATATTCAGGGTTAATGACGTACAAAATATCATTCAAAGTTCCATTGACAGGAACTGCAGAATGATGAATAGACAACTAGGTAATAAAATGAACAGGAGGGCAAGTAATGTGAATAAGAAAAGAAAATATATAGTAATTTGTACAGTATTGGTTTCTTTTCTTTCTGTACAGGTATATCCAGTTCATGCCGCTGAGGGCTCTAGTACAACGATTGTAACAGCAGAATTTCCAGAAGAAGATCTTTATAAATTAGAGGTTCATGTTGGTGAAGGAGGTAAGGTAGTAAAAGGTGATAGTGTAATAGAAAATGGTATTGTTATCTATCAATTATCTTTAGATGATGATCCTTCATTCACCCTTGTACCTAATAAAGGATATAAAGTAAAAAGTGCTATTTATGAAAAACCACTATTTAATGAAGTGCAAGATATAACGCAGCAAATAAAAAATTCAGTTATTACAATTGATACAGAAGGTACAGAAATGAAACTGTATATTACATTTGAAAAGATGAATGAAGAACCAGAAAAACCAGTGGAGCCAGAAGAGCCAGTGGTGCCTGAAAGACCAGATGAAGATATAGAGAAACCTAATGTTGAACAACCAAAAGAGGAAATCAAGCGACCAAGTACAGCGATAACCACGGGTGATCAAACAAAGATGAGACAGTATATCGCACTCTTCGGTTTGACAGGAATTATCCTAATTTTAGTTGTTAAAAGAAAAAAGGATGAAGAAAAAAACTAAAAAATTTATAACATGCTAAAAGCATTTGTTATAGAGGTGTGGGAACACCTTAAATATCTAGAATTCAATAATTTCAATAGGAGGAAAACAAAATGAAAAAATTGAAAGTATTTTTAACAGGAGCAATGGCATTTGCGATGATGATGCCAATGGGTATGACGGCGGTAAATGCAGCAGAATCTGACCCAGACAGTGGTGATTATAACTCACAGACGGATGTATCATTCGATGATAGAAACATCATCCCAGATCCAGATCATCCAGAAAGTCCTGAATGGGGAATACAAATTCCAAGTACAGTTAAGTTAACAAAGAATAATGTAGGAGCCGATAATGGTGTTGATGTAAGTGTTAAAATGGTGACAATGGCAGAAGATGGTGAACTTACAGATTCTTCTGTAAAAGTATGGGTTAAGTCAGGTAATGTCTATAAATTAAAAGATACAACAACAACTCAATTAAGATATGGATTAACATACACACAATCAGGGGCTATTGGAGCCGATGTATCAATCACAGATAAAACTTCAAATGCTAATGGGTATTTGCAAGTAGCGGATATTACAGGTGCTAAATCAGACAATACAAAAGCAACAGTAGAAGGTAAAGCATATTTGCTACAAACACCAACTAAATCTGGTAACTTAACAGATACATTGACTTATGTTGTAACAACAGGTTCTACAAGTGCACCTTCAACTGGTAAATAATTAATAATTAGGAAATTAAGATTATAAATAAAAAACGACAAGAAGATAGGAGATACATATGGAATTAGAATATAAACACAGTGATACTTATGATAAAAAAATACGGATTCAAGGATCTTCTTGTCCTTTTTATAGTAAAAAGGCGATGAAGAAACTTTACCCACAGGGTGATTTCAATATTGCAGGCAGTATTGGAAATGGATTGAAGAAAAAAATAGGAAAATTACATCATCGAAATAAGACACTTGAGTATTATGCGAATAATTTCTCAAGACTACGATTTAAATTAGTAGGGTATATAGCTGTTGACGAAGATCGATATATTGAGGTTGTTAAGCCCAAAGGGTTACAGAGAATTATTTTATTATTGTTACTCATTCTCTTATTGTTGATTTTTCTACTTTATTTCATGAAAGGTTCTGACATAGATCCAAACGCAAAGGATTATATCCCTGCCAATGGACAAGTGATTGAAACCGATCCTGATCATATTGCCTTACCAACTTATGAAAAAATAAGTTTAAAGGCTGGTACGGATACCGCATACGTGGCATTGTATAATCCGCCAAACAATCCATGCTATTTTAAATTTAGCATCTACTTAGAAGATGGTACTACACAAATATTTGAAAGCAATATGATACCACCAGGACAAGCAATCACAGCGGTAGAGTTTAGCCAAAAATTTCAAGAGGGAATATATCCAATTAAAATAAAAATTGATACATATTCACTGGAGAAAAAAGAATCACTGAATGGTGGGCTAATAGAAAGTCGTCTTGTGGCAATTGAAGAGTAATGTAAATGAGAAAGTGATTTCACTTTCTTATGAAAATGTAGTAAGGATAATTACTATATTTTCATAAGAATGATGAGGAGAAAAGGATATGAAAAATGAATTTATAGATAAAAGGAAGAGAATAAAAGAAATAGGTAAAGTCGACTATATTTCCAAGAAACAATTCAAAAAAATGTATCCGATGGAAAATGTGGGTTATAGTCTTGTAGGATTTATTGGAGATGGGATAGCAGAACCGATAGGAAATTGGAAGTATCACGATGAAATAAGAGACTATTATTCTTTTAAAAAGAAACGATATTTTTATGAAATCATTGGATACTTGGAAGTTGAGGAGAATATATACATTGCAATTATGCAACGAAAGGTATTAAAGAGAATTTTACCTTTTTTACTTATGTTGATCATGATAGGCTTATTGATATTTAATATCCTGGCACCTAAAGGTCCGGAATTAGAAGATGGAATGGATCAGTATACACCAACATCGAGTATTCAAAAAAATACAGATTCAACTAGTATACTTTTGCCAGGGTATAAAGATCTCAATATGGAAGAGAACACAGATACTGCTTATGTTGCATTGTACAATCCTGAAGGCAACCCTTGTTACTTCAAATTTAAAATTACATTGGATGAAACGGGACAAATTATTTACGAAAGTAAGTTGATTCCGCCAGGATATGCAGTAACAGCAGTGAAATTTGATCGTAGTTTTCCTACAGGAATCTATCCTATTTCTATTAACATAGAGACTTTTTCGTTGGATGATTATAAGGAAAAAATGAATGGAGGGGATATCAAGACAAGAATTGTATCCATTGAGAAATAAAAATCAGTGGCAATGTAAGGTTCATAGTGTAGTAAAAAAATGATATTTACATAAAAATAGAGAATGAAAAAAGTCAAAAGTGAAGGAGACAAAAAGATGAAAAAAATAGTAGCAGTGTTAATGTTTGTAGCGTTATTAGCAGGATGTACAGGTAGTAAAGAAACGACATTTGTTGGTAAAGGAAACACAAATGGAATGACGTGTGAGGTCGAAATTGTAAGTAATGGAGATAAAGTTTCAAAAGTAAAAGAAGTAGTGGGTATGGATTTGAAGACACTAGGTCTAACTGAAGAGCAAGCAAAAGCAACCATGGAGCCAGCAGCGAAGAAAAATAATGAAGTAGAAGGGGTGAATATGAAACTTGAAACAACAGAAACAAAAGTAACTATCACTACTGAATTGGATTATAGTAAAGCAAATATTGAGGAATTGAAGAAAGCAGGGCTTATAGAATCTACTGGAGATGCTAAATATGTCAGTTTGAAAAAGTCGAAAGAAAATTATGAAAAAACATTTGGCGTGGTGTTTGAAGAGAAGTAAAAACATCGTATTCTTTGTAAGTTGTCAAATATAAAAATTAATAGTATACATTTGAAAATTATAAGCACATTTTTACTCTAGTAGTTGAAAGGAGGGGGACTTATGTATTCAGAAAAGACAATTAGTGTGGGGATTGATGGACAATATCTTACTCTAAATGAAGCGTTTAAGCATCATAGAAGAGGTAGATTACACATTATCCTTACGAGTGATGTGTTTGATGAAAAAGATATTTTCATTCCTTCTTCCTTGATTAAATTACATATAACAACGCATAAAAAAAAGTCTATTGGATTTTATAAGAAGCATATAACAATCCATTGTAATGGTGTTCCGTGCATATTGGAAGATATAGGAAAGGAGAATTCTGGTCTAGTTGTTATTGGAACAAAAAGAGATACAAGAGCAGTGTCTATCTTCTTAAACCGATGTCATGTTGACTATGTTATTGGAGCACATAACGTTGAAAATGTGAATGAACTTTGTTTGGAAATCAGAGAAAGCAAAATAGAGAGTGTAACTGGTTTTTTAAATCATGATTACTCTTTAACTTGCCAAAGCATGACAATCGACATTGATAACACAACAGTGAATATACTGCAAACCATTAATATAACAGGCAAGAATGAAAAAGCGACTTTAACGTTGCATACAGGAAGTGTACGAATCAATGATAGTACAATCACAGAAATAATGATATCGAAGGCAATGACTACAAACAATCAAGAATTGCCAATAAAAGTAATGGTTGGTGGTGCTTCAGTTATTACCAAGGGAATTAGCTAAAAAAGAAGGGGGAGAATAGGAGGTAGTACATATGATAAGAATCATTGAATCATATGATCTCATAGCTTACTGGAATGACAATCTTAAATCAGTTCGAAGCAACTCACATAGTGATAGTATAAGTCCAGTGAAAATCATGGATAACTATGGAATGTTGATCAGTGAAAAAGGAACTGTAAAACTAATATATTTTGATTCGTTTTTGAAATCACCAGTACTCATGGATGATGGTGAAGTATTGGAGTTTATAGATGTAATGGCTGATAAAGAAAGTAAACAAATCGGATGTAATGAGCGTGTGGATATTCTGTTGAATATCATTTGTAAAAAAGCAGGTTTGAATTACATCAGTGATTTAAAAAGATTTCATGTAGACAGTTATATGGTTTGTTTTGTAAATCGCCAAAAGTATCAAGAAGAATGGAAGTATGTTTTAGAATATCTTGAATCATAACAAAAATAGGTGTCATTATCTGATTTATCTAGATGAGTTTATCGTCTAGATATGTGAGATAATTAATCAATTATCTCAACTACTTTTCTAATATTAATTTTTTCATATTATAAAAAGGATGTACTTTGCAAAATACGTTCATAAAACATTCTCTTGAAGTAAAAAATGGGAAAGTAGTAGTTTATCTTCCTCTCTATATCTTTCCTTTCGCACAAACTATGGAGAGGAGATACACAAGTATATCAAAATGAATACGGTATTGTGATGAATGTTATAAACCGAAAAGGGAAAGGTTGTATATATGAAATCAACGTTATATGAAATACAGTATAAAGAAATAATGAAAAACTATCAAAAAGATAAAAGTGATTTGAAAAAAACAATTGATGATTTTAGAGAAATCATCTCACTTTATAAAAATGAATTTCCATATAGATATTTATCGCATTATCGCATAGAAAAGTTTTATAAATTGATGAGAAGATTATGTTTAGTTCCTGACATTGATGTGTTTGCGAACATTTCAAAAAGTAACGAATTATATGATGCTGATGTGTTCTTTTTATTTCATACAAAACAACAACCTGTCACAATCAAGATCCCTTTTGTCATTAATATCACTAAACTCAATGAATATCTAGTATCTAGAGAAGAAAAAGTAGTTACATTTAAGACAACTCAATTGCAACAAATTATTAACCCAGAATGTTTCGAGGAATATGAAATGGATATGGCCATTAAAAAATTAGGAGGAGACTTATTGGAAACTGTAAAATCTAAGAATCAAGTGATGGTAATGAAAGATGGAAAAGCCAATGATACCTTTTTGATTAATGGAACACATAGAACCATAGGTGCAATTAAAGATGGAGTAAAAGATATTGAAGGTTATTATGTATCACCAGAAGTATGTAGCCAATTTGCCTTATCCTCTGATTTTGAAGAGTTGTATAGTGAATTGCTTAAGTTATATAGAAAAGTACATATTGGAAAATATAAAGCAATTAAGAAATAAAGTAAATGTATAGGAGAAAATACAATGAGTAAACCAAACTTTGTTATTTCAGTTAAGGATACAAAAAATGGAAGTTGGCAAGGCACCATATTTTGGGCGGAGGAGAAAAAAGAAATGTGTTTTCGTAGTTCCTTAGAACTGTTGATATTGATGGAATCAATTGTTAGTCCTGAAAAATAACATGATAGTCTAATGCATCTGCTTAATCAGTGATAGCAAAATAAAAAAATATTTGGTATTGAGTAGATTCATGAGGTTGTCATAAATCAAAAAGAAAGGAGAAATGTCGTATGTGTGAACAAATTACAAGAGAGGATGCGTACAATAAGATTCAAATAATTCATATTGCAAGTATGACGAGGGAACAAAGAATTGATTGTTGTTTACATTGGGTGGGTACCAAAAAAGAAGATCAGGATTATCCAATGCTTGTGGAGAAGATGGTGGACATTTGTGAAAATGGAACAGCAGAAGGAAGAAAAATGCTTTACGATTTATTGAAGTCAGCAGTGATATATAAATTGGTAGGGACAACCAATGAGTATCTAGCAAGGTTATTAGAAAATCAGTATGAAGTCATCGGGGAAATTGAGCAATTGGGCAAGTGTAATTGTTGTTGTTATCTTACCTTTATTGATACAAGTGTAGAAGAAATCTGCCCAATATGTGGATGGTCTGAGCAGTTAATTGAACATGGTGATCTTCTTTTAGAAATTGCGCAAGAGCGGTATTACGAAAGGGGTCATATTCTAAAATATCTCACTCAAAGGGAAAAGGAATTGAATACGATAAAGTATCTAAAATGATAGGAGAATTTATTTATGTGTATAGGATATTTATACATTACCAGTTAAAAAATTATTTATAAGGAGTGAGTAAATATGTGTGCAATAATTATTATTGCATATACATGAGCGAGGAATCCTTTATACAAACATAGATGTAAGAAAATCAATAAGTCATCCCTCGTTTATATGCAAGGAAAACTTAAAAAGGGTTGAAATAAAAGTTGTCATAAACGTCAGATTTATGCTTGTTTTTAACAGGCTAAAATTTGACGTTTTCTATTTGTCTAAAATACCAAGAGGTCGTTCACCACCTTCATGTTCGTTTTGGAATGAAAAAGAATATGGAGGAAAAGAAAGATGAATGATTACAATAAGAATAGTTTTTATACTGTGAAGGATGAGGTTACAGGAAATAAAAGATTTTATATTAAGGTTCAAAATAACAAAGTGGAAGTAACAAAAGACGTATTTAATGTATGCTTTAATGCTTATAGAAAAGAACTAAGAGACCATCGTATGAGTGAAAACTATGGTTTGATAAGTTTGAATAGTGAAAATGAGCAAGGTCAAACATTATTAGATTTACAGGGAGTAGATGATGACATTGTAGAAATCATTAGCAACCGTACAAAAGTTGTGGAGGTTTTGAAAATAATAAATGAGCTTGACGTTGAAGATAAGTATTTAATTACTGAACTATTGTTTAATGATAGAAAAGAGAGGGAACTTGCTCAATGCTTTCTCGTAACGCAACAAGAAATAAACCGAAGGAAACATGCAATCATTAAAAAAATTAGAAATAAATATCAAAAAAGTGTTGTTAAAGAGGGGACGCATTGAATGGTATAGAGTAGAGGAACTTATCAAATTGATACCTCTAAGTGATCTTTGACAATGGAATACTCAAAATGAAGATACGTTAATCTATTCTTAAGCACATTGATCATTACGCCATGACATGAAGTTTGTAGTAATCGAGCGGTAACTAATGGATCAAGAAAATAAGGTAGCGACTTATTATGCGATGATAGGATAGAGGATCATGATACTTCGTCTCAGACTTGGTTGAGCGTGATAAAACCGTCGCACCCATGAGAGGCGTTTCCTACATTGAAAGGGAGAACGTGGAATTCGTATGAACCTAGCTAGAGGTGTCTTTGTTTTGCCCAGAAACAAGGGATAGTAAATAATATTGTTTATGAACATGAAGATGAAATATTTATTGATAGATTGTGAACATCATATATAGATGTATGGTGTTCACGCTTGTGTCAATAAAGATACAGAAAAGAGGAAAAAAGATGAAGAAAATAATAGTAGCAATAGCAGATGATACAGAAATGAACGATACTCTTAAAACGAAGGCGGAGTGCTTTGCAGAAAAACATAATGCTGAAATCCAAGGGATTATGCAATATCCAAGTGGATTGCCAGTTATGGATCCGCAAATTGTAATTGAAGGTATAAAGATGACGAAAGTGGATTATGTCGTTACATCAAGTTCAGATTTTCTAATCAGTGAACTTACCCACGATTCTCTGATTTCAAAGGCATTAAAGCAAAATAATATAGACGTCTATGATCTTAATCTAGAATTAAGATTTGATGAAATTATGAAGTTGGTGTCACCAAGCATTAAAGAACAGTTCCAAGAGATGGGTGAGGCACATGCCAAGGAAGGAAAGAATGTATTATTTGTATGTGGAGAAAATGAAACTATGGATATGATAAAGTATGCGATAGAGTTATCACAGAAACAAAATCTTGCACAACTTGGTCAATTGCAGGTAATCAAATTTAATTTAGATACTGCTAATGAAGTTAGAAGAATAATAAAAGAGGAAGATATAAGTGAAGTTATATTTTACGATGAATTTAATACAAAAGCATATGATGATTTAATCGATGAACTGCAGAATAGTGATATTACACTTACATTTCCTTCTAATACACAAAACATTGGATTTGAAATTCTCATGAATTAATTTTAAACAGTATTCAAGTTTTTATTGTTTAGTTAATTATTGTATAGATATATAAATGAAAATAGAGTAATGTGTGTAATGAAAAAAATTAACTAAAAAGGGAGGATGACTATGGACGATTTACGAATGATTACTCAAGAGGAATTAAGAAAAATCTTAAATTGCTCAGAAAGTCATATTACATTCTTGAGAGAATTAGGTATTATACCTGCAATCAAGACAGGCAGAAATTATATGTTTTCTGCAAAAGCAATACAAGAATTCTTTGATGCCTATAAGGGGTTAGATGTAAGCAATAGATTGTCAGCAATGAAAAGCAAGGAATTAGTACAATCAAAAATGTATAAATAATTGATAAGAGGTGATGCTGTGTGGCAATATCAAGTGTAAAAAGCAAAAAGTATGGATCTACATATCAAGTGGATTATCGTTACAAAGATAAACTAGGAGTCAATCAAAGGCATGTGAAAAGTGGTTTTCTATCATTAAAGGAAGCAAAGAAGTATGAAGATGATTTTAAAGAACGCCTGGCTTTAGAAGAAGAAAAAGGACTTGCACATAATAAAACTATTAATGATGTATTTGAAGAATATATGGAAGTCGAAGGACAACATAAGTATGCAAGGGCAAGTGTTACATACTATCGGGCTACGCATAGAATGTACATCAAAGATAAGTTTGGTTGTATGCCTATTACAGGAGTAAAATATAAAAATTTACAAAGACATTTTAACGAAATGGGAGAATCCTATAATTTTCCTACATTAAAGAATATGAAAAAGGTGTTTTCTGTAACGTTTCAATATGCAATGAGAGCTGGCTATGTAAAAGATAATCCAGTGAAAATAATTCAACTACCTAAACAGTCTACAAGCCGAAGAATGGTTGTGGAGACTATTAGTGATGAAGATTTAAAAAAGATTATTGATGAAATGCAGAAGGTAGGAAGAACGGCGCCATGTAGAAAGGACTCAGAATTTAAATTTAAATCCTGTGCTATGGCAATTATTATAGGACGTTATACAGGACTACGAGTTAGTGAGGTATTGGCACTAAAGAAAAGTGACTTTGATTTAGATAACCATACGCTTACTATTCAAAGAAGAATTGAGTATTCAAATCTTTTGGCGAAAGATATCTATCTTACAGATAAGTTGAAGTCAAAAAATAGTAATGCGACAGTAGCTATTAGCAAGAAGCTATCAAGCCAACTCAAAGAATGGTTTGCCTACAATCCTCATGAATTTGTTATTTGTGATAGTGGTGGAGAACTTATAAGACCAGAAACCTTTAATGTTCGTATCAGAAAAGTTGTGAATAAAGTAGGGGTTCATTTCCACTTTCATATGCTAAGGCATACCTATGCAACAGAATTGATGATGGCTGGTATTAATCCTGTGACTGTCAAAGGTTTATTACGTCATAGCGAAGTAGCAACTACATGGAATACATATACACACCCAACTAGTAAAGATCAAAGAGAAGTATTAGATAACTTATATATGAAAATGGAATGACAATGGTGTACTGTTGTCATTTTTATATTTGGATAAAGGATAAGTATCTTTTCTATATATAAGAACGGAGGAATTATGGCAATAACAAAATACAAGAGTAAAAAGAATCGCTTTCTATATCAAGTGGATTTTCATTATAAGGATCCTTTTGGCATAACACAGCGACATATCAAAAGTGGATTTTCAGGGAAAAGGGCAGCAATAAAATATGAAGCAAGTTTAATGGAATTAGTTAATACTAATGTTGAACTTCTCCATAACAAGAATATGACTATTGATAGTGTGTTTGATGAATTCTTTGAATTTGAAGGAAATCAAAAGTATGCACCAGCAACACAGTTTTATTACAAGCAAACACATCAGGGGTACATACGGAATAAGTTTGGAAAGGCGAAAATTGAAATGGTTGATTATGTGTCTTTACAAAAACATATCAATAGCATAGCTAAGAAATATAATTATCCAACAATAAAGAATATGTTGAGAGTTTATAATGTTACCTTTAAATATGCTATGCGTAGTGGCTATATTTATGATAATCCAGTTGAGAAAATACAAATACCAGGGAAAGTCCCTAAAGTACATAGAGAAATTATAAGTGATGCAAATCTTAAGTTGCTTGTCGATAATATCAAGCCTGAGTATAAGAGGATGAATTCTCTAGCAAGAAAAGCACAATTTACTTATGAGTCAGCAAAAATAGCACTAATTATAGGTAGATATACAGGACTTAGAATAAGTGAGGTATTAGCACTTAAGAAAGATGATTTTGATTTAGATAATCATCAATTGAATGTATGTCGCAGACTGGAGTATGCAGGATTAAAAAAATCTGAGATGTACTTTACAGAAAAACTCAAGACATCTAGCAGTAAAAGTAAAGTAGAAATCGGTACTATCCTAAGTGACCATTTAAAAGAATGGTTTAAAATAAATCCTTATGATTTAGTTATATGCAATCAAGAGGGAGATTTCGTAAGCCCTTCTGTATTGAATACCATAACAAGCAATGCGGCATCAAGACTTGGGATCAACTTTCATTTTCATATGTTGCGTCATACCTATGCAACAGAATTGATGATGTCAGGAGCAAATCCAATCGTTGTTAAAGATTTAATGAGACATAGTAAAGTAACAACAACATGGGATGTGTATACTCATGCGGAGAATGATGATCAGAGGTTGGCATTAGATGGTTTATATGGTGAATAAACAATATATTTGTAGAATAGTGATTGTCCGCGTGTAATTGATTGGGTATAATAAAAGAAAAGGAGAGGGAATATGAATTATTTTAGAGTTGGACGTCACACAATAAACCTCAAAAACAAGTTCTTATTGGTTCATGATTCATGGAATGATTATTGGGATTTTGAAACTTTATATGCTCTATACTATTATGATAAAAAAGGAATTTGCCATAATTTGGGAAGAGTAAAAATTGGGAATGAAAATATGAATGGGAAATCACCAGATTTACCTACCGAATTTCAATCCTTAAGTGATGGCTTTTTTTCGGTAGGACAGTCAGTTGATTATTATTCAAATATTTCAAGGTGTCTGGATGAACTGCCTGACAATCCTTTTCAATGCCTTAATGATATGGCATATGATATTGATTTAATACAAAAATATAAAAATGAAAGTGTTACAAAAACATCATTATTACGCAGTATATCTATCACAGAAATTAAGCGTCAGTTTCACAGAATTGCACATGGTGGTGCAAAATTAACAGAGTATAACTTTAAGTATATATTTAATGTTGATGATTCTGATGCTGATTTAGGAGAAAATTCTCTTGCAATCAACGTTGAAGTAGGAAGTAAGCCTCCTTCCAATATCCATGTGTTAATAGGTCGCAATGGCGTGGGTAAATCGAGATTACTTGGAAGTATGGTAAACACATATTTGAATGAAAATGGAGTAAAGGGATATTTTTTAAATGAAGAGGGAATTAAAAAAGAACCCAATTCTATTTTTCCTAACTTGTTGTATATGTGTTATAGTGCATTTGATAATACTGAAAATGTAAATAGTATAGAAGGTGAGTTAGATGAAGGAAGTTATTTCTATTTGGGGTTGAGGAAATGTATAAAAGATGAAACTTACGAAGACAGTGAAATGAAATTTTTAAACAAAGGACTTGATGAATTGGGGGAAGAATTTTCTGATAGTTTATTCAACTGTAAGGCGTCTGTATATAAAAAGGAAATGCTAATCAAGGCATTAACCAATTTAGAGTCTGATCCTATTTTTAAACAAGCTAACATAAAACAAATACTTAATTTGAGTGACACAAAGGAGAATAGAAAAAAAGTCAGTGATTTTTTTAGAATTAAATTGAGTTCGGGTCATGGAATAATTTTGCTAACTATTACAAAGCTAGTAGAGATGGTGGAGGAAAGAACACTTATACTACTAGATGAACCAGAAACACACTTACATCCCCCACTGTTATCATCTTTCGTAAGATGTTTATCGGAGTTGTTAGTTAAAAAAAATGCAGTAGCATTAATTGCGACTCATTCGCCAGTTGTATTACAAGAAGTGCCAAGTGAATGTGTTTGGAAGTTGGATAGGTCATCTAAAGTTTCAAGAATATCACGTCCCAAAATTGAAACGTTTGGTGAAAATTATGGGAGCTTATTGGAAGATGTTTTTGGGCTAGAAGTTCAAAAATCAGGATTTCATACATTGCTAGAGGAAACGGTAAATAATGTAGACAGTTTCGAAGAGTTATATTCTGTCTTTGATGGAAAGTTAGGGACAGATGCAGATATAATTGCGCGAACGTTATATATGTTGAAAGAGGATAAAGAAGATGATTAAAATACCTCCTCCCAATTTTCGTCTTGAAGACATTTTTTGTGAAAGCATTAGTCATTATAAGAATCCTCAAAAAGAAAAAGAAATGTTAAATATATACCAAGAGCTATTAAAAGATCAACAAAGATACATTTCGCGTATGCAAACTAACAATTTATATAAAGAAGAAAAAAAACAAACTCATTCCGTAAAGATAGAGGATAAAGATTTAAATAAGTTGTATACTGATAAGTTACTCAATAAAAATTATGAAATACGAAAATATTATGATTTGATATTAACATCATCTAGTATCTGTCCTTATTGTGGGAAGCGTCATACTAAAACTGTTGATCACTTTTTATCGAAAACAAATTTTCCAAACTATTCAGTTACTCCTATCAATCTTGTTCCTTGCTGTTCAGATTGTAATAAAAGTAAAGATAATAAAGATGGTTCGTTAAACGAATTCTCTCAGTTGTTTCATCCATATTGGGATGATTTAAATTCTACAAGATGGTTAGGAGCGGATTTAATAATTGAAAAAAGTCGATTGCTTTTTAATTTTCATGTACTAGAAAATAGCGTTGATGAAATCACATATAAGCGATTATATAATCAGTTTGATATTTTAGAATTAAAAAAATATTATAGTTTGGAAGCAAATATAAAATTATCAAGAGAACTAAAATATTATATAGAGTTGTTTAACATTAGTGAAGATAATGAAGAATTAAAAGACCATTTTGAATCTCAAAAAACAAAATGCAGTTATTATGAGTTCTCAACTAACGATTTTGAATATGTGTATTATTGTGAACTACTAAATAATTTTAATACTGTTATAAGCTTTTTAAGTTCATTTACCTAGTATACAAATCCCGTGGATTTTCCGTGAAAATAAAAAAATCAGCATCCTCTAAATGCAAAGTACCATGTTATAAGGGTTTTAAGATGTAAAGATAAGATTCTAGCTTACACCTCATATGAAGAACAAGTAAGTAAAGAATTGCGTGAAAGTGGCTTAAATAAAGGGGGATACGGTTATATCGAGTGTGATGTAAAACAGTATTTACGCCTAATTTACGCCCGAAGAAATACAATAGAAAGCACATCTACAGATTAATGAACATAATAAAAGGCATTGGCTTTAAAACCAATGCTTTTTATGTATTCAATTTGATAAATGAAATATATAATTTTTGCTTATTTCATATATAATAATTGTTTTGAAACAAGTATAAATGTATAATTTAATTAATGATAAAAAAGTTTTCTGTAAATTAAGATAAGGGAGAGTATATATGTTAGATGATATTAAAGCGACTAGTTTTTATAAGGCTTTAGAAAATAAAAACGAAAAGGAATTTATTATAAAGGTTGAAACTGCATTTGAAAAATGCAAAGGTGTATTTCCTTCAATCAACCATGTTTTTAATAATTATACTATTCACAATGAAATACATTCTTTGAACGTAATGGAATATATGGCAAAAATGATTACAGACATAGATAAATTAAGTAGTCTTGATATTGTTTTATGTATTTATGCTGCGCTATTTCATGATATAGGTATGGTAGTTTATGATGATGAAATTACGAAAATAATAGAGAATAAGGACACATTAATTAATTATGATTTTAAAGTGCTAATGAATGAATATGAAAATCAAAATTATGCACTTCAAGAAGCTATAAGACCTATTCATGGAAAACGAGTTAGAACAATTTTGGAAAGAAATAAACAAGTTTTCAACGATTTGTTTAATATACCTAAAACTAGTATATCGTTTATGGATGAGTTAATTAATATTTGCCAAGCACATAATGAAGATTTTGAATGGTTGAAAAATGAGATTCGGGAACATATAAAAAAGGGTTCATATGACGCAAATCCACAGTTTGTAGCAATGTTATTAAGACTTGCAGATTTATTGGATGTTGATGAAAATAGAGCACCACAATACTTATATTTGCTTTTAAGACCGTCAGGTATAAGCGATGTAGAATGGAGGCAACATTTTATCTTAGAGAATATTGATAAAGTGGGTTACAATTCAATTCTAGACTGTAAAGAAATTCAGTTTTATGGAAAGAGTGATGATGTAAATATACATCGTAAATTTTTACAATATATTGACTACTTTAAAGATGAGTTAGTAAGAGTGACATCATTCTCTGAAAAATTTAAGAATGAAATATATGTCTTAAAAATAAATACAAATCCTAAAATGATAATTGATACATCGGGTTTCAGTTTTGCGGATTTTAAATTAAATTTGGATTATAACGCTGTAACTAATCTATTAATGGGTGAAAATATCTATGGAGATAAGAAATATGGACTAAGGGAACTTTTACAAAATGCAATTGATGCTTGTAAAGTTCTAAATGAATATAATGCTAAAAACCCAAATCCGTATGAAAGTTATAGCCCACAAATTAGCCTGACTATAGATGAGGAAAAAGGAAGGGTTAGTATTTTTGATAACGGTAATGGAATGTCGCTAGATATATTAAAAAGTTATTTCTTAAATGTAGGAGTTTCATATTATAAATCCAAAGATTATCGATATATGGGATATGATTATAAGCCGATTGGGAACTATGGTATTGGCTTTTTAGCTTGTTTTATGTTATCCAAAAATGTAAAAATTACGACTAAACAAGTTGGTGATAGTAAAGCTACTACAATTATAATCAATAGAGATAGTGAATATGTGGGCATTTCATTGGAAGAAATCCAATTTACTCATGGTACGGAAATAATTCTTGATTATAATGAATTTGCTAAAGTATTTAAGAATACTGAAGAAGCAAAACTTTTTATAAATAGAAATTTTATTTTAGATGAAGTCTCAATTACTCTTAATCATGTTGCAAATGGAAATAATGAAAAAATAGAACTTGATTTAAATCCTTTAGATAAAATAATATTACCAAACGTGTCCTTAACAAAGTATTTAAATGATATTGAAATTTATGCAGATATAAAATTTTCAAAATCTTGCTTCTTCAAAAATCTACGTGATCTAACAGGAAATGTTGGTTACTTCTATGATGAAGATGATTATAAACTTCATGAAGAAACGGAAGAATACTTTAACCTTTTTGAATACATAGAAGACGAAAAGTTGAAATTTTTGAATTTAGCAATTATAGAAAATGAAAACTCGGACAGGTTTAATGATGCGTTTGATTACCTTGAGGATTATGAAGCTGCTTTAAATAAAGTAGATGCTACATACATAACGATAGTACATAAAGATAAGCAAAGTGTGGCTTATTCAAATATAGAATCAGGAGATACAGTTATTGAATATTACGGATTTGAAAATTTAGTAGATGACTTTGGCCAAGCATATGATACTGTTGCGTATGCATTTATGAAAAATCAGTTTGTGGTAGTCAATCAAGGCGATTTATTTTTAGGGTTTGATGTGGATAGAAAAATCAATAGGCATACATATTGGAAGTCTACAGATGAAGTATACTGTAAAGATATTTTGGTATCAAATGCACATTTAACATTTCCATATTTTTTAAATAATTTAATAGTTAACAAGCTCGTTTTAAATTCAAAGCATAAGGATTTAATACCTAATGTAACAAGAAATGATTTTTCTAATGAAATGAAAAAAGAATTATCTTACGCTATAGGAAAGGCAATACACATGTGGATTTTGGATACTCAAGATTTAAGTGTTGAAGAAAGAGATTTAATAGAATTATTCATAAAAAAATATTACTCTGATAATAATAAGTTTTATAAGCAATTAACGTTGCTCTAATATTTATGATGTAAATCAAATGGGTTAACAGGCAAGAGTAGAAATTAAAAATCATTTTTAAAAACATTGAATTTTATAATTATGATAAAAAGGCCTTGATATTTAAAAACCAAAGCCTTTTTTCGTATTTACTTAATTCTAATCTTCATAGTAAGATGCCTTAAGTAGGGTAGTAATATTTTTAATTCAGAGTTATAATATTTATATAAAAACAATTGTGGAGGGAACATATGGAAATTAAAGTAGAAAATTTAGGTGTTATAACTGAAGGTAAAATTGAATTAGAAAAAAATGTAGTAAATATTAAGTATGGAATTAATGGTTCAGGAAAGAGCACGATTTCAAAAGGTATTGAACTATTTGTAAAAAATGAAGATTTGAATGACTTGCGAACATATGGAAGCGAAATTAAACCTACTGTTTCTATAAGTGAAGACATTTCAAATGTAATTGTATTTAATCAAGATTATGTAAAGAATTATTTGTTTAAAGATGATTTAGCAAATAATAGTTTTGAAATAATGATTAATACCGATGAATATAAGATAGGAAAAAAGAAAATAGATGATATGTTTGTAGGTTTAATTACTGCTATAAATAATACTAATACAAAAACGATTATAGAGGAGTTGGAGTCATTAAAAAACAATGTTCCTATCCAAAAAAAAGAAACAAAAACAAAAGGCGTACAATATACCATAAGTGGCGCTTCAAAATTTGAAAAAGCAAGAAAAGTAGCGAACCTAGAAGATATATTGGATGAAAAGGCAACTATTTATAAAGGGAGATTACAAAGTGATAATAATCATGAATGGCTAAAATGGTTTCAGGCAGGGGAAAAATATATCGAAGACAATCAAATATGTCCCTTTTGCTTAAATGAATTGCCAGAAGATTTTGACGAGATTTATCAAAGCATCGAAACATCTGTAAACGCAACTGGTTTAAAGCAAAACATTGAAATTAAAGAGGTTATATCAAATACAAGCAAATATATGGCACAACAAAGCAAAGATGATATGACATCGATTATTAACAAGGCTGAGGATTTAAGTGATGATGAGAAAAAAAGATTATATGAAATAGTATCAGTTTGTAGCACAGAACTAACTAAACTATATAATTTACGCTCAATCAATGTATCTGAAATAAAAAGGAAATATGAAGATAATAGTTTAGTTGAATTTCTAAAAAGTAATACATTGGAGATAAAATTTTATGAAAGCTTATCTGACGAAGTAAAAGATGATATCAAAAATATCAATGATGCTATTGATAGTATTATAAACAAGTCAAAAGATATAGAATCAATAACAAAAGAATTTGCTGATAAATTAAATGAATTAGTGAAAAATAAAAAGGAATATATCAATAACTTTTTGAGTATATCGGGAATACCTTATTTAATTGACATTGTTGAAAATAATAATGATTTCAAGACTGTCTTGAATCCTTTGAGTTCTAGTGAAATAGTAACTGAAAAAAGTCTAAGTTTTGGTGAGAAAAATGCAATCTCATTGATGTTGTTTTCAATAGAGGCAAGTAAAAATTATGATTTAATAATATTAGATGACCCTGTATCTTCATTTGATAATAATAAAAAGTTTGCTATCTTATATTATCTTTTCACGAAAGAAGATGCGGTATTTAAAAATAAAACAGTTCTTTTATTCACTCATGATTTTGATATAGTTGTTGATTTTAAATATAAAGATGAGTTTAAAAAAATAGAGAATAAATGCTATTTCGTCAAAAATGTGGGTGGGAATTTTGTTGAAAAGCAAATCAGTAAAAGCAGTGTAAATTATACAATTAAGCATTGGAAAGAAAATTCAAAAAAACAGCAATTACACCCACTATTAAGGATTGTAAACTTGAGAAAATATTTACAATATACATGCCGTGATGAAGAGGGAACAGCAATAAATATTTTGTCTTCTTTAGAGCATAACGATGAGAAGCCTATGAAAAGTAAAAATGGTGTAAAGCAAGAAATAATTGATAAAGATAAATTAGATAAAGGTATTGAGTGTATACAAGATAAAATAAGTGATTTTGATTATGATACATACCTTTCACGTATTCAAAATAAAGAGGAGTTAAAAGAGTTATATTATAGTTTAGATTCTTCTATAAGTAAATTACAGATACTAAGAATGATTGTAAATCTTACTGGAAAGACTGTCGAAAACCAAGTCTTTTGGGATTATTTGACAGAATATTATCATGTAGAAAATAATGAAATGACGTCTTTGGATGAAAAGAATTTTGATGTAGTTCCTAATTACATTATGAAGATGTCTGACGAAATAATCGACCAAATTTTCAAATAAAACGTGATTTAAAATAAAAGGGCCTTGGTATTGAAACCAAAGCCTTTTTGCTTATTGTAGGTCTACCTCTGTTATTATCATTCTATGGTCAGAGTATCTAAATTCATCACTTGGATTGTCTTGAATATATTTTGGTATAATTAATGCACCATTATTGCTTAAGGTAGCGAGTGAATTATGTAAAAGCACGTAGTCTATTCTTGTATCAGCAATAAAAGTATTTTGCTTTAATTTACTATCTAAATCTATATATCCATTATCCATGATATTTTTCAGTTTTCTTGTAAACTTATTTTGCTTTAAGAGATTAACATTGAAATCTCCGATAAGCATTAATTCTTTAGATTTTGAATAATCTAATAACTTATCCCAAAATATATCTATTTGCTTACTACGTTTTAAATTATCCATTTTATCAACATAGATGGGGCAATGCAGACCTAGAATGTTAATAGAGTTATCATTAATAAATAATTCCAATTGAATTAGTCGCAGTTTAAAAGGCATATCATCAATCATAGGAATAGTCTTTATGTATGTCTTTAAATTTTCTTTAATCAAAACGAGCGTAATGTTATAGTCTCTTTCATATAAAGGTTGTTGAGATATTAAATCATTTTGTGTTTGATATACTTTGTTCACTTCATTCATGAATTTATGAATGCTATTAGTAGGAAATTCATGTAGAAATATAATATCAAGGTTTTCATCAACAATGATTTTTGTGATTTCTGCAACGGAGGAACTTTCAAACTTGTTAATATTCCAAGAAGCTATTTTTATATGGCTTTTTTCTTTATTTAAGTTTGGCGTTTTTATCATATTGATGTTTCCTCAAACTGTATGTCGTTAGCATCTAAAACGATACTCATATTGCTATACTCTTTTTCTTTAAAAAAAAGAACAGGTTCATTATAAATAGCCTCTAATATTTTGTATTCATTTCTAATATTTCGATTTGCTACTATAATGCTAAAAGAAGGCTTTCCTTTTTCGAGCGCCTCTTTTAAGTCTTTATAGTGGCTTAGAAAATCAGGGTACCCCTGAAACAGTTGCTCAAATTGAGGATAAAATTTTGCTTGTATAATTAAAATTATATCCTCATCATTTATCCCAGTTGGTAAAGTCATATTAACTTCAAACATACTGCAAAGGGCATTTGCTAGATTCCACTTTTTGTAGGCTCATTGGTAACCATAGATAAATTTATTTCTATCTTTTTTTTATTTCTGTAATTTGCTTTGTCATATGGAGTCCAATTTATTGTTTCTCCAATAGTTTTGTTTTTTAATGATTTTAATTCATCTAATACTAATTCTGCTTCTTTACATGCTTCTTTGTAAAATGCTAATTCATGTAATTCAATTTTATTTTCCTCCTAATATTTTTTTGATGATAAAGAGAGAAGCTAACCTGGGAAGTCAATCTGAATATCCCATGTTGACCATCCACAACAACAGGTTCTTTCAAAAATAACGTATTTTTGGGATGGATCTGTTATCCATTTATCAGCCCAAGCTTGGGCTCCTGCTTGCGACATTTGTGTACCGTAGTGACAATCAGTTTGAACATAAGTTCCTTCAGGAGCAATAACAAAATCCTTTTTAGAGTTTGTAGAAGAATTTCCTACATTATTATTGCTTCTTTGCGTTACTGATTTGATATTTTCATTTTTCGTAACAACTTCCTTTTCTTTAACAATTACATCGAAAGTCTTATTTGTAATAGTCCCATTCTTATCAATGGTAGTGATATTGATTTTATACTCTCCTACTGTTGAAGTATCAACGTTACCATCAACATAATAGCAACCTTTCAAATATAATACTTTTTCTTCTTTACCCTCAATATCTTCAACTAAGAAGTCTTTTAATAGTGTATTAGCGACTTTTGTATCATCGCTGATATTTTCCTTGTTTAGTTTGTTATATTCCTCAGTCGCATTCTTATTGATTTCGAGGACGTCATTATTAAGTGAATTTACTCCATCTACTTCATCTTTGACTTCCTTTATGTTACTCATGGAATCATATTCATCATTAACATATATTTCTTTTGAATCTGCTTCTAATTCAATAATGGGAGCTTTTGTATCAATGATTTTAACTTCATGTTCTACTATTTTTTCAACATCATCTTTAACAAGCGTAAAACTTAAATTTTGTTCCCCTATTGTTGAAGTATCTAGTTTACTAAAATCTTTGATTTCTGCATTTTCTACATTTTTAACAAGTTCCTTTTTTACATCATAGTCCTTAGCTCCATATTCTATTTCTTTAACATCTGTACAGGTTATCGACATTTGAATTATCTTTGCTTGTGATGAGATTGCTGTAGTATTAGATAAAACAGGCGTTTCAAAAGAGCAAAAAGAGTTAATTATGCAAATAGAAAGTTGTTTATCAATTATTGCAAGACAAGGAAGAGCATTTGGCATACATTTAATACTAGCAACACAAAGACCAGATGCTAATATTTTGAGTGGACAAATTAAGAACAACATCAATTACCGAATTTGTGGACATGCTGATAGTGTTCTATCTTCAATCATTCTTGATAGTAGAGAAGCAAGTAAAGTTATTCCTAATGATTCACAAGGTTTATTTCTAAATCAAGATAACGTTTTATTTCAATCCTATTGGTTTGATGATAAATACTTTACAGTATAAATAGAACGCAAGAGGTAGCATTATGTTTGATGAGCATAGTAGCGTAGTACCCATTTGGCATAAAAGTAATTTAACATTACAAGAAGCTGCGTTGTATAGTGGTATAGGAATCAATAAACTACGTGAATTATCCGATACGGAAGATTGTCCTTTTGTTCTATGGAATAGATCAAAAAGGTTAATTAAACGTGAGGAGTTAGATAAATACTTAAATAAATCATATTCAATTTAAGAATACTATTGAAATGCCACCTACTATTTGATTTAATAATAGTTGTAGGTGGCTTTCTATTATTACGAGAGGAGAACTTAAAATGATAGAAAGACGCAAAGATAACAAAGGAAGAGTGTTAAAGGAAGGAGAGACACAACGTAAAGATGGATGTTATGATTACCGTTGGCGAACAGCAGATGGAAGAAGACATTCAGTTTATGCAAAAACACTTGAAGAACTACGAGAGAAACAAAAGAAAATTCAAAGAGATAAGAGCGATGGTATAAGGGCTGAAGCTAAAAATGTTACTTTGAATGATGTATTTGATTTATGGGTTGAACTGAAAAAGGGTATCATAGATAATACATTTCAAAATTATCAATATATGTATAATCAATTTGTATATCCTGACTTTGGTAAATCAAGAGTATTAAATTTAAAGCGTTCAGATGTTAGAAGATTTTATAACTTACTAGCTGATGAAAGGCACATAAAAATTAGAACAATTGAATGTATTCATACTGTAATGTTTCAAGTATAAAATCTAGCAGTTGAAGAGGATTATTTAAGAATGAATCCAGCAACTAATGCCATGAAAGAATTGAAACAGGCACATAGCTTTAATACAGAAAAACGAAAAGCATTAACGATTAGAGAACATGAGATATTTATGAATTATTTAAATACAAATAAGGAATGTTCACGTTGGAAACCTGTTTTTACAGTTATGATAAATACAGGGTTAAGCGTAGGGGAACTAACAGGGTTAAGATGGGATGATGTTGATTTTGAAAACAATACAATCAATGTAAATCATACATTGGTCTATTATAACCATAGAACGAATGGTTGTTACTTCAATATCAATACACCTAAAACTAAATCAGGTTATAGAACGATACCAATGATTGATGAAGTTAGAAAAGCATTCTTAGAGGAGAAACAGTATCAAGAATCAAGTTGAATGCCTCAGAATATTAAGATTGATGGATATACAAACTTCATTTTCATAAATCGCTTTGGTAATGTTCAAAATCAAGGTATGTTAAATAAGGCATTACGACGTATCATGAGAGATTGCAATGACATCATATTAGAAAATACAAAAGCTAGTGAAGAACCTGTATTATTACCTAGGTTTAGTTGTCATACACTACGACATACATTTGCAACTCGTATGTGTGAATCAGGAATCAATATTAAGGTTGTACAAGATGTATTAGGTCATGCAGATATTACAACAACTATGAATATCTATACTGACGCTACAAAGGAATTGAAAGATAATGAATTTGATAAATTTAATTGCGAGTTAAATAGGAGAGGATTGCATGGAAAATACTGAATTAATTAATAAATTTATACAATCATTAAAAGCTAAAACAGGTTTAAATGCAGAAGTATCAGGTGCTAGAATAAACATATTTACTGTTTCAAAACAGGGATTGATTTTTCAGGATGATGATGAAGAACAAGTAGAAGAAATGGAGAGTATCAAAGAAATTTTGTTTTATATTGAAATCGAAGAAATATTAGCTTTGGAAAATGAATGCAAAGCATATTATGCTTTTGATGATGAGCCATACAGCTTTGAAATAGGTAGTGATACATATTTTGAAGTGGCTGTTGAATTGAAAAGATATCCTCCATTTATTCTACAGAGAGCTTTAGATGAAGCACGAGTAATAAATAACGGCTATACATTGGAAATTACAAAATTAAGCTCTAAATATTTGTATTCTATTTTGATGCATGAGAAATTTGATGAAGAAAAATTGGATGGAATTTTGAGAATAAGAACATATAGATTAAGAGATAAGGATACAACAATTACAAATACATTTAATGACTTGACTGAAATGATTATACTTAATACTTGCAAAGTTTTTAAGGATGAATCAAATGAAAGCAAGATGTCTATGAAAAAATATCGAAGTATGGTGCAATCATACCTATTTAATATATCTTATTCTCTCAGTATAATGATAGATTTCCATAAATTTAAAAGGAATGAAAGATATGTTTCAAGGAAAAAAAGAGAAACTCAGTTTTTTCCATACAGAAAGTATAATCAAAATCTAATAAAGTATTATTATCAAGCCGTCAATTCTGATTTGCCTTTTGTTCAATATATAGCATTTTATCATATTATAGAGCATTTCTTTTTCAGTGTATCTGAAGAAGAGGTGTTTGATAGAATTAAAAGTTTAATTACAAGCCCTTCTTTTGTCCCTAAAAATAAGAAAAGTATCAAAGAGTTGTATGAGTCCTTAAAGAAAATTAGCAGAAGTCAGAATGAAAATGGCGCATGGAAAGAGAATGAGGCATTCTTGCTTTGTTTAGATAAACTTATCCCTGATATAATTAAACTTAAAGATGCTTTACAAAAACTAGACACAGATTATGTTGAACGTTATAAATCTAATGTAGACTTTATTGAGGAAACTACAGAAATAGACTTTGATGAAGAACGCAGAGATATACTTTTTAAGAAAATAAGAAATAGAGTGTATGCTGTTAGAAATGCTATTGTACATAGTAAAGAAGGTAATGAGTCAAAGTATCAGCCCTTTATTCATGATTCTCATTTAGCAAAAGAAATACCTTTAATTAGAGCTCTTGCCGAAGAAATAATTATTAATACCTCAGATGAAATGTATTATTAGAATTACGCCAACATTACGCCTAAGGTACGCCCGAAGGTGGAATTGTTATGAAGATTTATGAATAGTTACAAATATACAGTCTTTACAAGACCAAGATAAATAGTGACTTGTAGAGATATGTAGACATGTGAAGGAGATACCCTTATGCTTCCTCACATGAAGGCACGAACAGGCGAATAAATTGTAATGAAAAACTTGAATAAATTTCAAGTTTTTTTGTTTAATATTTAGTGCTATCCATCCTATAAAATGCTAATATAAAGGAAAGGAGTGGTAGGGATATGTGTAATCAAAGTATTGTTAAATTCAATAATGGAGAATTAGAAATCGATGTTGCAGTAAGTGCTTCGGAAGAGACAGTATGGTTGAATCGCAAACAAATTTCAATGCTTTTTGACAGAGATGTTAAAACAATAGGAAAACATATAAATAATATTTTCAGAGAAGATGAATTAAGGAAGGAAGCAGTTGTCGCAAATTTTGCGACAACTGCCTTAGATGGAAAATCATACGATGTAGAGCATTATAATTTAGATGTTATCATTTCGGTTGGCTATCGTGTTAAATCAAAACAAGGTATAACCTTTAGAAAATGGGCTAATAATATATTGAAAGAGTTCATGCTAAAAGGATATGTTATTGATGTTAAAAAATTTAAAGTTCCCTCTATCGAAAATATTACACATCTACTTGAAGTTGCAAGAAAGACTTCTGGGCTACTTCAACTTACAGGTGATGATATGTTAGATTTTTTATTAGCATATAATAAAGGATTAAAGATACTTGATGATTATGATCATCAAACAATGGAATCAAATACAGGGAATGAATCAACCTATATTTTGAATTATGATGAATGTATAGATGTTATAAACAGGACGACCTATACGGATAAAGGAGACTTGTTTGGCTTAGAAAAAAATGATTCATTTAAATCTGCAATCGCTACAATTTATCAAAGTTTTGATGGAGTTGATTTTTATCCGACACTGGAAGACAAGGCAGCGAATTTACTGTATCTTATAACAAAGAATCATGCATATGCAGATGGCAACAAAAGAATAGCTGCTACCATCTTCTTATATTTTCTTGATAGAAATTAAGCGTTGTTTAAAGAGGGAAAACAACTAATTTCGAATACAACACTTGCAACGCTTACTATTTTGGTCGCCTCATCCAATCCTAATGATAAAGAAAGTATTGTAAATTTGATTAAACTTTTAATTTCATAAAAATAAATAGTTCGTATATTTTCGTGGATATTATTCATACAATATAAATACTACTTGATAAACAAAGTAAATTTTCAGTTACTTGCTTTTCCACATATGAAAGATAGAAGTAAGTAATACAAGTATCGTACAAACTTATATAAAAAACGTGAATTTTCCGTAAAAGTTTAAATTTTCTAGATCTTAAGAAAAGATAAATGTAATATAATCATAGTCAGCTTATCAATGATCGTTACTAACCGCATCAAAACTCATCACTTGAGTTTAAAATTTACAAAGATTAAACAACAGGTGTTATTATATAAATACGCAATATGTGATATAAGGGAGAAATATAATATTTATTGTTAGATGCTGAGCAAAAAAAAATTTAGCACCGCCGGCAATGAATAATGGATAAGATATTCAAGATTTGTAATCTATTCTATATCACAATGATGTGCTCGTATCTAATTGAAGATAATTCAAATATTTTATATATTGAATAAGATAAGAGATTAACCAAAGAGTTATGAAAGGACATTAAATTATGTTCAAAAAAATGAGACTAAAGTATCATGGATATGAAAGGTATGGAAAAATCATTAAAGTAGAGGATGTCCCAGTGAGATTCAATATTCATGCTTTATGCATAAAAAGATTAACCGTAGAATACTGTGTTAATAATCAAGTTTATGAAGTGATACAAGAATTTAATCTAGTTATGCCAACACATATGAAGAAAATGGTAGTAGGTAATTCCATAAGAATTAGAGTAAATGATGATGATCCAACAGATGCATATATAAATGAATTTGATTATCCTGAATATGATTTGTATCAAAGATAGAAGATAGTAAAACAGTGGGATGCTTTTCTATTTGAATAATTGATAAAACGAGAAACATCAATAATTAATTGGAGCTGTAAAGTGGAATTACACAAAAAAGTGATATGATAAACCTTATGAAGAGTCTACTTTTTTCAGATAGCAAGGAGAACAAAGTTGTATATCTATCTCTAAGGAATATCAAGTATCTGATGGGATTGTTGACAAATAGCTTCATCTGTTCAAAACAGAAACACCTCTCATCATCAAATAAACAAAAATCTGGAAATCCTCTAGTTAAATACTGAAACCGTAAGGATCTCTGAGAATTGAAACGAAAAGAATACTAAATTCTTTCACTTCAAATTGAGAAAGAAAAACAAAAAAATTTATCTGTCGAAAGGAGTTTGTTGTGAAATTACGTAAAATGTCGTGAAAAGTTTACTTATGATGACCAGTTATGATGAAACGTAATTGGTCATTTTAAATTTGACTAAATTATGTTATTCTAAAGAAAAATATCAATCTATTAAGGTGGAGGGACACAAATGGAATTTGGTCAAAATCACAAGAACTACGTAAAAACAAGAATTTGTTTGGAGGTACACATATGAATGTAAAAGCATTATCAACAAGATTTACTGTTAGGAAGTTATCGAAAGATGATATCAGTACTGTTTTAATTCTATGTAAAGGCAATCCTTTATATTATCAGTTTTGCCCTCCTGCAGTAAGTGTCGACTCTATAAAAAGTGATATGATTGCACTACCACCAAATAAAACAATAGATGATAAGTATTTTATTGGCTTTTATCTTGAGGACGAACTAATTGCTGTTATGGATTTAATATCAAAATGGCCAAATGATGAAACGGCATTTATCGGCTTTTTTATGATGAATACAAATTCACAGGGTTCAGGAATTGGCACAAGAATTATATCTGAGTGTGTACAGTATTTAAAATCAATTCAGTTTCGATATATTAAGCTTGGATATGTGAAAGAAAACTATCAAGCAAAATCATTTTGGCAAAAAAATGGATTCAAACCAACTGGCAAAGAAACGCAACAAGAGAATTATACTGTAGTAGCAATGGAAAGGGAGCTATAATAATTGTTCTAAATAAAACAATGAAGAATAAGTAAGAACCCATACAAGTACCATACAGATAGGATACAAGCAAAAAACATGATAAATATGACGTTATAACCGAATAAAGGCAGTTTATAATCACAAACAAATTTTTTTTATTAACATTGAGGAAGGAAAAGGGGTATGGAATTTGTTATTCTACCTATATGTTAAAAAGCGTTGCTTGTGGCAATGATTAGTTTCGATTACACTAGTGGTAGTGAATGAAAGGAGGTTATCCCTAATGCTAAATGAAAATATTAAAGCAATCAGAAAATCGAAAGGTCTTTCGCAACAAGAGCTTGCCATCAAACTAAACGTGGTTAGACAAACCCTTTCTAAATGGGAACAAGGTTTATCAGTGCCCGATTCAGACATGTTGATTTTGATATCAGAAGTGCTTGAAACACCCGTAAGTACATTACTTGGAGTAACTGTTAGTGAAACAAAGGACGATAACTTAAAAGCGATATCTGAAAAATTAGAGGTAATAAACTTGCAACTAGCGCAAAGGATGAGTACAAGAAGGAATATTCTTCATTGGATATTTATCTCTTTATGTGTAGTAATTGTAATGACTTTTGTAGCCTTAGTATTATTAGGAAGCCCCAATTTAGGCTGGGACTATAGTGACCCTGAAACTGCTGTGTTGGGAGCGGGAATTCATATAGTTGAATGGCTATTTGTTAGGTTATCACCATTTGCTTTACTCGGGGGAATCATTGGAATTTTCTTAACGCGAAAGAAAGAATAATATTACTCTGTTTTTTGTACGACTCAGTTTTTGATATACAACTCTATCAAGCAGGTCAATTAGCAAAAAGTTGACTGTTTCTACTTTATGAAGGCAAGATCAGACGAATGAGTTGTAATAAAAGCTTGAATTTATTTCAAGCTTTTATAAACCAGTCGTAATCCTATAAGAGGAGAAAGAAATGTATAAGCGCTTATAATTATTCGGTTTACTATCAGTAATCAGTTTATAAAAAAAGACAGAAAAATATAGATACCTTTTCGCTTTCACGATATACTTTGTGATATAGCATATATGAGATTTATGCGTGACAAAGAATGAGCGTGAAAGGGGTATGTAAATGCAAACACTAGAAATTTCAAATAACTTGATTTTAGATACTCTTATAAAAGATTATAGAAGTGTATTAAAAGTTGATTTAAATAGTGGATATATAGAGGTAATGAAAACACAGAATAGTTCTATAAAGAGTAAAAGTCTATTTTGGGAAGAATATGTAGAACTGCTTCTAAATGAGATTTATGAAGAGGATCGCACCTATTTAAATGATTTGTCACTAGAACAAGCACAAGCATTTTACCAAAATGAAAATACACTCTTTCCCTTTAAAATAAGAGTAATTAATAAAGAACAAAAGTATGATTGGTTAAAGTTAACGCAAGGATAATGGATAGTGGAAAAAGAGAGCTATTGGTAATTACACAAATAGACAATGAAAACCATATGATGCAAAAGATTATCGATTTATATGTGCTAAACAACTTGGATTATTTTGTACTCGTCGATGCGCATAGCGGATCATATAAAATGTTTAGCGGGAATCCAAACTCATTATTACCACCAGAAAGTGGTACAGATTACGAGCATGATGTAAGAGAATATAACAAAAGCCAAGTGGTTCCTGAAGAGGAAGAAGAAGTTACAGAGAATATGATGCTTGCGAATGTAATAAAAGAATTAGAAAAACAAGATGTCTTTGAATTTACGGCAGGATTCTTCGATCTACAAAATGAGTATCATCGTTCAAGAGTGCAGTTCAGTTATTATGATCGTTGTGCAGGACTCATTGTTATAACGAGAACTGACATTACCCAGATTTATTTAGATGAAGGAAAGAAGGAAAGAAAACTAGCGAAGGCACTACGTGAAGCAAAACATGATTCAATGACGCAATTATATAACAACAAAGAATCTAGAGAGTTGATTGGCAAAGCGATTCAACAACAATATCGTGCAAAGGCAGTCGTTTGTTTTATCGATTTAGATAATTTCAAATTAGTAAATGACACTTTAGGGCATCAAATCGGAGATCAAGTGATTTGCCATGTTGCACAAAAATTACGAAGCATATCAGGAAAAGATGGCATTGCAGGTCGTTTAGGTGGAGATGAATTTGTGATATTTTTACCAGTAACGAGTACGATGGATAACATTCAAGGATATGTACAATCGATTTGTGATTCATTATCTAATTGTCCTGTATTAACAAAACAACAACTCCCTGTTTCTTGTAGTGTGGGGATTTCCGTTTATCCAGATGATGGAACTGGTTTTGAAGAATTACTATCAAAAGCAGATCGAGCACTTTATCATGCTAAACGTCATGGAAAGAATCGTTATTCTTTCTATTTTGATACGATGAAAAAATAAAACAACTCCGATGATAATCTAGAACTATAAGTAAATTAAGATACTGTATGAACTTTCGTTTATAGAAAGTTTACAATTCATTCATTGACTATCTATAGGTCTTATCGTAAAATTACAAGTAATAAAAGGGAGTAGTTAGCATCCCTCTCAGGATGTTATATAATCGCCACATACGTTGACGAACAACCGGTTTATATATGAAATAACGAGACTTTTATCCAATCTTTTTGTGTGATAAAAGTCTTTTATATTTTCATACAATAAGATGAAAGAGTTCATAATAAAAAAAGGAGTGATGTTTTTTGGACTCGATTCCCCAACAGATTCTATTACAAGTATTTTTGATTCTAGTAAATGCATTTTTCGCATCAACAGAGATTGCGGTGATTTCATTGAACCCTACAAAGTTGAAGATGAAAGCTGAACAAGGAGAGAAAACGGCAATTCGCTTATTGAAGCTTACAGAAGAACCAGCAGGATTTTTATCTACCATACAAATAGGTATCACCTTAGCTGGATTCCTTGGTAGTGCCTTCGCGGCAGATAACTTTTCTGGTTATCTTGTGGACTGGGTGTACTATGGATTAGGTTTCACTACGATATCGTTGAGTATACTGGATACCATTGCGGTAATTGTTATTACATTGATACTATCATATTTTACCTTGGTATTCGGAGAACTTGTGCCTAAGCGTATTGCGATGCAAAAACCATATGAAGTTGCGAAAATTTCTTGTGGTGTGGTACGTGGTGTAGCTGTCATCATGCATCCACTTGTTGTCTTCTTATCGTTTTCAACCAATCTAATACTTAAATTATTGCATATGAAAACAGAGGCAGAAGAGGAAAGTGTAACCGAAGAAGAGATACGAATGATGGTGAATTTGGGTGGCGAGAATGGTGCCATTGATGAAAGCGAAAAAGAATGGATACAAAACGTATTTGCCTTTGATGATACATCTATTCGTGAAATCATGACACATAGTGCAGATGTAATTTATATCGATTTGCATGATAGTGAAGAAGATATCTTGATGAAAATAAGAGAACATGGGCTATCACGTTTTCCTGTTTGTGGAGATGATTTAGATGATGTCGCGGGTGTTTTATATACAAGAGATTACTTAATCGCTAGCAGTGAAGAACGTAAAGAACTACAAACCTTACTACGTCCTGCGTACTTTGTGCCTGAGACAATTGCGGCAGATGATCTATTTAAAGACATGCAACATAAGAAAGTGCATTTTGCGGTTGTGGTTGATGAGTTTGGAGAAGTAAGTGGAATTATAACGATGGAAGATTTATTAGAAGAAATCGTTGGTAATATATATGATGAATACGATCATCAAGAGGACCACTCCATTGAGAAAATCAGTGATACCAAGTGGAAAATTGTTGGTGATTGCGACATACAAGAAGTGATGGAAGAAACCAACATGCCTTTGATTATAAGTAATGATTACGATACGATTGGTGGATATATTTTTTCAAAGCTTCGCTCTATTCCAAAAGATGGTACTACCTTTGATGTAGAAGATGATGGTTGGCTTTTACATGTAACAAAAGTAGAAGATCGCCGTATACGAGAAATCCTTGTGGAACAAATAAAAGTAGAAAGTTAATTTAACATTTTAAAAAAGAGGTTGTAACTTATAGGTAATTATTTGTATTATCAAATTCGTCTATTTAGTTACAATCTCTTTATTTTGTCTTTTCTAGTGCAGCGATATTGTTTCTTGAATGAAAGAATTTAGTAAATAGAAATCTTACAAAAGGTCCCGCAAAAAATATTTGCCAAAAGAAAGCAAATGGAAGATTAAATGTTAAGGTTTGAAGCCAAATGGAAATGAATTCATTTCCAGGGTGTTTAAAAAGCAAGGTCGCAATCAGTGACATCATAGAAGCCATCGTAGCAACTGTAAAACATTGCATACTAAGTGTCATAAAGATGGGTTTATCAATGGTTGGTGTAAATAGTTTCGCTGTTAGTTTTTTTGCGATTCTTCCAGCCACTAATTTCTCAAGTATAATTACGATGCACATCATAAACCATACATCGTTGAAGACTTCAAAAAACAATGCATTACAAAGCCCTCCATGATTCAATGACAAATTATAAAGCTCCATAGCGTATGTCATGGCGAACGCCATGAGAAGTGAGAAAACAACATCTTCAAATTTAGTTTTAGGCATAAAATTACCCCTTTCCAATATGCATAAAAAAATGTAGCTGTTAAACAATTGGACTTACGTTTAACAACCACACATTGTATATCGGATTCACTTTTTTTGCGTCTTTATTATACGACGAAACTTAAAATCTTTCAAGTTTAGAGAGAGAATGAACTGCATATATGGCGCATATGGAATGCGAATAATATGCGAGTAGGTATTATAAATCTTTCCCAGAATATCCTAAGAATGTTACACATAATGCAATTCCTATCACTTCTAATATTTTTTTCATCATAATCCCTCCTGTTTACAACTATAGTTTATCTTATTCAAAAGGATGTGTCGTTGTGAATGGGTTACAATATCGTTACACTTTTGTAATATTTCATATCTAATTCGTTTTTTATAGTTTATAATAAGTTAGAAAGAATACAGGTGAACTTATGAAATTTAAAGAATTCTCGTTAGATCAACATATATGTGATGCATTAGAAGTCCTAGGGTATAAGGAAGCTCTTCCCGTACAGGAAGCAGTTATACCAGAAATATTAGCGGGACATGATGTAATCGTAAAATCAAAAACAGGAAGTGGAAAGACGGCGTCTTTTGCGATTCCTATCATAGAAGAAATCGAATGGAACGAGCGTGCTCCTCAGGCTATCGTATTGACTCCGACAAGAGAACTTGCGATGCAAATTAAACAAGACTTTGACCATATCGGTGCGTACAAACGTATGAAGACATTGGCTATCTATGGGAAGTCTCCTTTTCGTTTTCAAGCGCAAGATTTGAAAGAGAGAACACATATTGTGGCAGGTACTCCTGGTAGAATTTTGGACCACTTGAAACAAGATACCTTAAATGTTTCAAAATTGCGTTACGTTATTTTGGATGAAGCAGATGAAATGTTGAATATGGGTTTTATTGACGATGTGGAAGAAATCCTTGAATATTTCCCAGGAAATATTACGATTTGTATGTTTTCCGCAACTATGCCTTCCGCAATACAAGAATTAGCTTCAGGCTTTATGAAAGAACCAAAGATCATTACGTGTGAACAAAGTGACCAGGTAAATGATCATGTAGAACATTATGCATATCATATGAAGGAACATGAAAAAACTGATTTTTTATTAAAATTATTATGTGCAGAAAAGCCAGAGTCTTGTATCATATTCGCAAAGACACAGGAACATGTTATTGATGTATGCGATACCTTATATGAAAAAGGGATCAGTGTAGATAAACTTCATGGCGGAATGTTACAAGAAGATCGTATACAAAATATGAAAGATTTTAAATTAGGAAACATACGTATCTTAGTTGCGACAGATGTGGCTTCTCGAGGAATTGATATTGCCAATGTGACACATATCATTAATTATGATATGCCGGAAAAGAAAGAAACTTATATCCATCGAATTGGTAGAACTGGGCGTGTAGATGCTAGGGGTGTTGCCATTTCTTTCATCGCGCAATATGATGAAGAGCGTGTGCGAGATTTAGAAGAATATCTAGGATATGCATTGACTATGAAAGATAAAGAAGCGATAGAAGCTATAAAAGTTACTTCCGCAATGTTAAAAACATTGGATACTCCTGAAGTACAAAAAGAGGAGAAGGGAAAAGACTTACGTAAGGATACTATGAAGCTATATCTTAATGGTGGAAAAGCGAAGAAAGTACGTGCAGGAGATATTGTAGGTGCTATTTGTGAGATTCCTGGAGTATGTGGGGATGATATCGGTATTATTCAAGTACAAGAAAGTCAATCTTATGTAGATATTTTACATGGTAAGGGAAATCTTGTATTAAAGGCACTACAAAAGAAAACCATTAAGGGTAAAAACTTAAAAGTTCAAAAAGCTCGTGAAGAAAATTAACAAACTTTCCAATATCTATTGACTGTTCCCTTGGGGGACGCAGTAAGCTATATATGGAGGGTGACATATGAAAATTCAAGAGGTTATAAAAACAACAGGGTTAAGTAAAAAAGCACTACAATATTATGAAGATAAGGGATTGATTGAAGTACAAAAAAATTCTTCAGGATATCGTGAATATGATGAATTGAATTTGAAGCGTCTGTGGGAAATAAAGGTATTAAGAGAATTGGATTTTTCAATTATAGAGATAGAATCTATAATACATAATGTACAAAGAGAACAAATCTTTCAAGAACATTTTAATGAAATCGATAAACGTATGGCACAATGCACAATACAAAAAGATTACATACAAAAACTATACGAAGATTTTGATCATCCACATCGCCAAGAACTCTTACAAGAGATAGATCAAAGCATAAATGAAGATTTTCGTTTAAATGAACAGATTTTTACAGCCATAGAAAAGAATCACAAAGGGTATGGTTTAACGATTTTTTTCATACTATTTTGGTTTAGCTTTGGAATTTATTTTTATGTTTCAGGTGATGATTGGACAAATCAAGTAATGGGAATCTTTCTTATTCTATTTGCTATATATTATACGTACAATTTCTTTAAAAAGAAAACGAATGTTATGCCACAATCCACCTTAGATGTATTGGTTGATGATAAAATCTATAAAGTAAAAAAATACATACAAAAGAGGATAAAGAAATGAAAGAGCTAAGAGTAGAAGATTTATATTTTTCATACGATGAAGAATTCATCTTTGAAAAGTTAAGTTTTACCTTACAAGAAGGTGATGGGTGTACTCTTTTAGCTGGAAAGAATGGAGCTGGAAAAAGCACCTTGATCAATGTGGTGTGTGGCTTGTTGGAAGAAGATGGTGGTATTATAGAACGTAATAATATTCAAATAGGATATCTTCCTTTTGTTAGTCCTTTTTATCCACATTTAACAATCCTAGAGAATTTACGATATTTTTATCGTAGTTTTCAAGGAAAGGATTTCAACCTAGAAGATCCTTTTGTGAAAAGAGTGTTGCAAGATCTTTCCATAGATTATCTAAAACAAACCTTTGATAAATGTAGTTCTGGACAACAACAAAAAGCGAGCATTGCGGCGATTTTATTAAGTGGTGCAGATTTGATTATCTTGGATGAGCCATTTGTTGCGATTGATGCCAAGAGTAGTGATCGTTTCATACAACTTATCATGGATATGAAACAAGAAACGATGTTTTTAATCACAACACATACCATCAATAACTTACGACCTTGTGCGGATCGATTACTTTTTTTAGATCATAAAACATTGGTGGATACCAAAGATGAAAAGGTAATTGATGCATATTTCAATGAAGGTGAAGTCCATGCTATCTCATGAATTATTTCGTATTCTAAGAAATCCTAAATGGAAGTATGGGATCTTTATTTTGTTGTTTTGTATAGCTTATTTTATTATGACACGACAATCCTCTTCGCAAGTTACAAGTATGTTTGCGGTGAATATAAAAGATATCGATTATATGTTATCTATTATGCCAGTTTTTCTTACATGCTTCCTTTTGTATCAAATTGCCTTTGAAGAAGAACGCCAAGAGAGTTGGAAAACATTGTTGGTGTATCCAGTTGGGCAAGAAAAGCGTATCTTTGCGAAATTACTTGTATTGTTGTTGATGCAAATCCCCATTATGTTGTTGTCTTTCATTGTGTACTTTATACTTCATCAAAGTTTCAGTATGATGTTATTCCATTATGCACTGTGTGTACAATTGATTTATTTGTTGAGTTTTATGTACTATACATTTGTGGTATCTAATGGATATCTGGATCAAGGTGGCTCCATTATAATTTTAAATGTATTAAAAACTACGACACCGATTTTTTTGCTTTTCTGTATCTTAAATACAAGTGCTTGGATGCGTGCTTTTCATCAAATATGGTGGTTTGTTTGTATTTGTTTTGTGTTTATGATATTTGTTTTATTTCGCTTTCATGATGAACTTATGCGACGTAAATTGTACAGAGAGACAATTTTATATAAAGTATTTGGTGGGATTGCCTCAAATTCTTTACAAAGTATGTTAGGGAATGTGAAAGATATGTTGGATAAGCTGTTGCAATCCCTTCTAAAATTGTACGCAAGAAATTCTAAGAAGCGATGGAAGAGCGCTGCCGCAATAGAAGTTGGTTTGAAGTTGAATGGATTTTATGTACTCATTGGAGTCATTTGTTTGCTTCTGTGGAAAAGTAGTGAATGGATATTCTTTTTGGTACTTGCCATCATAGCATTTATATATGTTCTCATAAATTGTATGAAAGAGCGTAAAAGAATACAAAGTGTACGCATTATACCAAAAGAAAACACCTGAATTTTCAGATGTTTTTTTCTATACTGGTCGAATCTTTTCTAAGAATTTTTCAATGCGTTCTAAAGCTTCTCGGATATGATCGATACTATATGCATAGGAAACACGAATAAATCCTTCTCCAGCATCACCAAAAGCAGTACCTGGAACACATGCAACTTTTTGATCATTCAATAACTGCACGCAAAACTCATCGCTATTTAAACCAGTGGAGCGTATATCCGGGAAGATATAGAATGCTCCTTGTGGTAAATGTGTAGGCAATCCTAAACGATTAAATCCTTTGGTAATAAAGTTTCTGCGAGCCATATAGGATTCTTTCATTTCTAATACATGAATATCTCCATTTCGCAATGCTTCGATTGCTCCATATTGTGCTGCAGTAGGTGCAGACATAATAATGTATTGGTGAATTTTGTTCATCGCTTTTGTGAATGTTTCATTCGCAACTACATAACCTAGTCGCCATCCTGTCATCGCATAAGCTTTTGAAAAACCACTGATGATAATGACTTGATCCTTTATCTCTTTAAATGATGCTAAGGAACAGAATTCGCCTTCATAGGTTAACTCTGCATAAATTTCATCACTAAGAACAATCAATTCATGTTTCTTAATAATCGGAATTAATTTTTCATAGTCTTCCTTTGTCATAACGCCACCTGTTGGGTTACTAGGAAAATTCAATAAAATGGCTTTCGTTTTTGGTGTAATTGCGGCTTCTAGTTTTTCTGGAGTCAGTTTAAATTGATCTTCATGACTAAGTTTTACATGTACCGGAGTACCACCTAATAATTCTACACTTGGTGTGTACGCTACATAGCTTGGTTCCATTAGGATGACTTCTTCTCCTGGATTTACAATAGCGCGCATTGCGATATCGATTGCTTCACTACCTCCGACTGTAACAATTACATTTTTTACTGGATCATATGTTAAATTAAAGCGACGTTTTAGATAATCACATATCTCTTCACGTAATTCGAGTAGACCTTGATTTGCAGTGTAGTGAGTTTTTCCTGCTTCTATGGAATAAATTGCTGCTTCACAAATATGCCATGGGGTATTAAAATCAGGTTCACCTACTCCAAGTGAAATAACACCTTCCATCTCGCTAGCTAAATCGAAATACTTACGTATTCCACTAGGCTTGATGGTTTCTACATGTTTACTTAAAAATTTTTCATACATTATGGAGTCACAACCAATCTCTCACTAGGACGTTCTTCTTCATCAAAAACAACACCATTTACTTTATACTCTTTTAAGACAAAGAAGGTAGATGTAGAGACAACATGTTCAGTAGTTGCTAATTTAGCACCTACGAAGTTGGAAATCTCCTGCATCGTTCTTCCATATATAATCACGATAAACTCGCTTTTTCCACTCATCAGATACATGGTATCTACTTCAGGATAGCGATAGATGTTCTTGGCGACACGATCATAGCCAAAATCACGCTCTGGAGTAACATCAACCTCGATTAATGCCATGACTTTGTCCTTGCTTGTCTTATCCCAATTGATGATCGTATGATAACCACAGATAATTTTTTTCTTTTCAAGTTCATTCATCGTATGAATGACACTTTCTTCATCTTCTAATAGCACATCAGCCAAATCTCTAGTTGAATAACGTGCATTTGTTTCCAATAAAGAAAGCAACAATTCTTTTTTCATCCTGTTTCCACCTTTCTTACTTGATATAATATATTTATTGTAAACCATTATGTTGAATTGGTAAACAAAATAAATAGGGTATTATGGAAATCGTAAGATATATTTAGAAGAAATTAACGATAATTCGCATCAAATTAGAGTGTTTTGTAAAATAGGTTGAATTTTTAGAAAAAGGTTGTAAAATAAAATTATAGAGAACATACTACAAGCTAAGGAATACTTCCATATCTCCCATCATAAACTAGGGGGATGAAGGTACTATAAAATTAATGAAATTTCCATTTATCTCACAAAGAAGTTCAAAGAAAGGAGGGAAACTATGGCAATTTATGATATTTTGTGTGGAATAAAAGATATAAGGGAGTCAGAAACAGGGAAGTGTGAGTTTAATGGATATCTAGAAGATTATTTATCTGTCCTTGAAGCAGATGATGAAAAGAAAGATATTCATGATGAATTAGCTACACTTCTTGAATTGAGTGATGATTTAAAGATTTGTGTGAATTTGGGGTTGGATATCAATAAAGATGCAATTGCAAATCAAATCATTCGTTATAAAGACTCATTCAAGCTACCATCAGGCACAATACGCTGTCCATATGTCGTATATGGATCATTTGAAACGTATCAAAAAGCAATCATACTTACCTTGGGAGATAAAGAAGAATATGTAATCGCAAAGGCGTTATATTATGTAATGAGTGAACCAGAGAATGAGTTTGAAGGAACACGCAATGAAATTATAGCGTTTGCGATGAATGAAGTAAATCAACAACGTATGGTAGAGGCATCTGAAGCCTTCTTCATACAGAATAAAAAAGCAGGAATTGTACAACGTGATTTAGATGCTAAAATCTTTGAGAACTATGATGAAATGTATACCTTAGCAAATAAAATTTCAACAGATCTCACTTCTCAATTACCAAGTAAATTAGTGGAGTGTGAAGAAAAAGAAAATTGTATCAACCACATCATCGCTACATGGTTCCTCATGAAGAAATTTTCTTATGTACAATATATGATGGATAAAAACAACCTAAATAAAGTACATGAAGGAAATGTGAAGAAACAAAGACAAGCCGCAAAAGAGAAATGTGACGCAATCAGTTTTGTATCTTTTAGCGAGTTATGGAGAATGGTAAAAGAAATTTAGAATGTGTTCAAATGAAAGAGTAAAAATCCATCAAACGATTGAAACTCTTTTTTTTTATTGATTTTGTAACCTTTTATATAAAAAAATCGTATTATTTATGACAAATACAAAAAAATACCCTATAATTAGAAAATAAGTATCATAAAGAGGGAATTGTATGAGTCTGTTTAATAGAAACCAGGGTGTAAGACCAACATGTGAAGAGGTAATTGAACTATATAGCGATATGGTTTATAAAGTTGCGTTAAGCACAATGAAAAATGAATCTGATGCGCAAGATATTTACCAAGAAGTTTTTTTACGTTATGTAAAATATAATACATCTTTTGAATCTTTGGAACATGTAAAAGCTTGGTTTCTACGTGTTACGCTAAATTGTTGTAAGAGTGTATTTACTTCGAAAAAGCGAAAAGAGAATATTCCATTGGAAGTGGATATTCCCATAGAGAACAAAGCGGATAGTGGAATACGGTATTTGGTGGGTGAATTAGAAGAAGCGTATCGCATCGTTATTCATTTGTTCTATTATGAAGAACTGTCCATAAAAGAAATATCAAGTATCCTTGGAGATAGTGAAAGCGCAGTAAAAACACGATTATCAAGAGCAAGAGTAATGTTAAAGGAAAAGTGGGAGGAAACATATGTTTGATAAATATAAAGATGAATATAGTGACATTCATGTGCCACTTGATGTAAAGACAAAAACACTTTTGAAAATGAAAGAGGAAGAAGAACGGAAACATAAACGTTGGAAATCAGCGGCATTTGCATTCGCATCGCTTGCGATTGGTTGTATCGTATTCTTCATGATACCAAAAGATAGTACAAATAGTTATACAGAATTTAAGATTGGCAAGACAGTAGAACAGGTAACGGTAGAAGATGGTAACCTTTATTTTGAAAAAGATGATGGACAACACCGTACCTTTGGACAAAGTGAGGAAGTCACCTTGAAAACGATTGATAAGAATAGTGCCTATCAATTTAGTAAAGAAACCATTGAACCTTTTACACTAGATGGGTACTCACTTTCATCCAAACGGTATTATGGGTATTTAGAAAAGGATACGATGAGGCAAGTAGAATGGCATTTTGCTTATCAACAAGATACTAAGGAATTGAATGTTCGCTATATCAGTCCCTATCAAGAAATCACTACCAATTCTACATTACATGGTAGAGAGATAGCGATTTACTATAGTGAAGATGAAATTACACAATATGATGTTTACTTTAATTCTGGAAAAGGTATGTATCATATAACGGGAAATCACATGGAACAAGAAGAGTTTTTAAAGAGTTTAACAGAAATTATAAAAAAATTAAAATAATTTGTAACCTTTCCAATATGTGGAAAGTGTTATTAGTGAAAAAAGGAGATGAAGGATATGAAAAAGGGTATATTTAATAAGACGTTATTATCTTCACTAATGATCGCAAGTGTATTTACGATGAATGGGTGTGGAAGTAATACGGAAGATACAAATAAGGTGGATGCTAAAAAATTAACGCAGGATATTGCGAAGAAATATGCAAAAGAAGAAACCGTCGCATATAAAGAGAAGAAAGCAAATGTTAAGCGTGATGAAAGTTTTGATTTTGAAGTTTCTGCAGAAGCAAAAGAAATCTTTAAAGGAATTACAACACAATGGACAGATATCATTGGTGTATATCGTGATAGCAATTTAACACAAGAAGTATCAATCAAGGCAACACAAAGCGATACAGGTGTTACTTATTCACCATATCGTAAACCAGTATTTGCCTTAGCGGATGAAGAGCGTGGTGGAATTCTTTATGATCAGGGAGAATGGAATGACTGGGGAAATGCACAACAATATTATATTGTTCAAAAATACAATTTACAGACTGGTGAAAAATTAGAAAAACCTGAAGTTACCTTATTTACTATTGGTACTGAAATCAAAGATACTCCACAAGTTAGTTTTTATGTAAATGAGAACGGTGTTGGTGGATTAAAATGGAACAAGATTAAAGGTGCTACAGAATATGCAATTGTACAAGTGGATGAAGGGAAAGATGGAAAAGCATCAAAAAGATACGTAAAAACCATCGCAACTGTAAAAGAAAATAAATGGGAAGATACAAGCAATAATACTGAAGATATCAATAAGAATTTCCGTACAACGTATGGTAAATCTTTAGATACATATTTTGAAGAACAAAAGAAAATCAATGAAAATGTTAATGCTGAAGATATCGCGAAAACCCAATTTGATGGTGAAAGTGATTTTGATAAAGAGTATAATAAATACTTCGCAGTTATCGCTTTAAATGACAAAGGTACTTCTAAAATCAGTAATATGCTAGATAAGCGTATGCTTGCCAATCAGGTGCCAATTCAAGTTGCGAGCTATATGAACGAGGGTGGTATCAAACCTAGTGGTAAAAACTCAAAAGTGACAGTAGATCGTGATATCATGATGACTTCTACACATGTTTGGGTAGTTATGGCAAATGGAAACGTTACACAAAAACTAGTACTTTATGATACAGCAAAAGTAAAAGAAGATGTTGCGCATTATTATACATATGAAGAAGATGAAAATGGAGATGTTAAAAAAGATGAAAATGGAAATCCAGTAAACTTCTCATCTGAAGATGTTCCATGTCTATCTATTCCATTCACGATTGAAGGGACTTCCTATAAAGGATATGCTCAAGTATTACAATATGACAAGGAAAACTATAAGAAGCAACTAAAAGAATTAAAAGCACGTCAAGAAAATCTTCGTGATCGTACAGGGGATATTGAGAAAGATGTTCGTTTAAACGATAGTACAGAAGAAGAGGAAGAAAAGGCAGAAACCTTATATAATGATTATACAATCTATGCTTCTAACGGCTTATCAGAATACTTGGCGTTACAAATGTTAAATGGTCAGATTCGAGTAAATCTTGATGAATTCAAGGAAGCGATGGACCAAGAGTACTTGTTGGATGCTTGGTATGAAGCAATCTATCAAAACCCATTGACATTAGGTGTACGTGGAATATCTTATGACGCTAAAAATAACGATGTACTTATCAGTTATGATCAAGATTCTAAAACACAAAGAACAAAACAACAAGAAATAGTAACAAAAGTAAAAGAAGTAAACAAAAGTATCATTAAAGAAGGTATGAGTGATCTTGAAAAAGAAACTGCAATCAATGATTATTTATGTGCAAATGCAGAATATGATGATGCGGCATTAGAAAACGCTGAGAAGAATAATTTCAAAAAAGTGGATGAAGAATTTAATGATTCTTTCACTGCTTATGGAATTTTAATCAATGGAAAAGGTGTTTGTGCAGGATATGCAGGAGCATTCAAACTACTTGCGGATGATGCAGGATTAAAGAATGTAGTTGTGACAGGATACCTTCAAGGAAGTTTACCACATGCTTGGAACCGTGTTTCATTAGATGAAGAATGGTATACATTAGACACAACAAACAATGATAATGAATACTACAAAAACGGATTGTTTAATTTATCAGATTATGAAGCTGCAACTGTATTAAAAGAAGATACTTTGTATGTGATGGACAGTGATTTGGCAAACTTTAAGGCTAGTACAGATAAGAATGAATTCTATCGTGTAAATGGTAAGTACTTTGCGCAAAGCGATGTCGCAAGCAAACTAGCACAAGATATTACAGCAAATGGTTCTGCAACTTATCGTACGGATGTATCTTTAACAGAAGATCAATTTTATGAAATCGCAAAAGAAGTAATTCAATTAACAGGAACTGCAGATTTACAAGGTGGTTATTTCTTAGGCGTTATTTATATATCAAAATAGACAACATGCAAAAAAGAGAAGCGAAAGCTTCTTTTTTCGTTCACTATCCTTTTTGTTTACTTTTACATGTTTACTATAAAGTTTGTTGATTTTTTAGGAATTTTAAAATTCATCTCGTATATGTAAAGTGTAAGAACAAAAAAGGAGATGATATATATGGCTACAAAAGATGTAACAAAAGTAAGCTATAAAAATGATGTGTTCTTCAAATTCGCTCTATCTTCACAAGATGAAGACTCCAAACTGATTCGCCACTTTATGATTAAGGAGATTACAGGGATTGACCCAGTAGATAGTATTGTGGTAAACCCTGAAATGGATCCAAAAGCACTTGCAGGTAAGAAAATCATATTGGATGTACACGTAAAAGACATCCATGGAAATGAATATGACATGGAGATGCAAGTTGAAGGATTACTCACAAATCTTACGAATCGATTTGAGTATTATGGCGCAAAGATTTTAGAGAAACAACTAAAAGAAGGAGAGGATTATTTAGATTTGAAACCAGTGTATCAAATTATCTTTATGGATAACTATTCTGAAGATAAAGGGAAACTGATTATGAAGTATCAAATGAGAAATGAAGAAGGAAAGGTTGAAAGTACACATGCCTTAATACATAGAACGTACATACATTTACCAGTGATAAACGACATTGTAAAGACGAAAAAGACAGCAGAATTAACAGCATTCGAACAAATGTGTTATCTCTTTAAAAACAATGAAGACGATGATATAATAAAGACAAAGGAAAGCGTGGTGAGAAAGCTTATGGAAAAACATGAACGAATGAGCGATAATGAACAAATATGGACACTCGCAGAACAAATCCAGATGGCGGAAGCACAACAAAAAGCTATTCAACAAGGATACTATGATGAAGGGATAAAAATAGGAGAGGAAAAAGGAAAAGTAGAAGGTTATAATAAGCTTTTGAATCAACTCATTCAAACTAAATTTAATATAGATGCATCTTCATGGTTATCAACCTTAACCATAGAACAACTACAACAAGCATCGCAATTACTAATGAACGCTGAAACATTTGATGAAATACAAAACGCTATATAATTATTATGATTCGATATACAGACAAGACACGATCTTGTCTTTTTTCTTGGAAAAAATATAAGAATGTGGTACATTAAGTTTATTCGATTGGAGATGAAACTATGAAGCATTGTTTTGCATGCGGACATAAATTGGAAATGAGAGAATTGGAACATGAGGGTATGACACCTTTTTGCCCAAACTGTAAAGAATTTCGTTTTCCAATATTTAATACGGCAGTTTCTATGGTTGTGGTAAATCAAAAGGAAGATAAAATTCTAATGATTCAACAATATGGTAGAGAGAGCAATATCTTAGTCGCGGGTTATGTGAATAAGGGAGAAAGTGGAGAAGATGCCCTTCGAAGAGAGATGGAAGAAGAGATTGGACGCAAGGTTATCAAGCATCGCTTTATGAAAACAGAATATTTCCCTAAAAGTAATACCCTTATTTGGAACTTTGCGGTTATGATTGATAGTGAAGATTTAAGTGGTGTATGTGAATGGGAAGTAGATAAAGCTACCTGGTTTACATTTGAAGAGGCAAAGAAAAGCGTAAAACATGATTCTTTGGCAGAACGTTTTTTATATTATTTCTTTAAGAAGTATGAAACAAAAACAGGAGACTTTTTTGAGTAAAAGCTCCTGTTTATTCATGTGTACATTCAACATCTAGAAATATATCTTCCAAGAAAATAGGAATGCAAGTACCGTTGCTAAGCTCAGAAAGATCTTCGTCAATAGAATGCTTACTTACGTATTCATAATATACTTGTTCTTGATATTCTTTTGTCGTTACTTCAATATCATGTTGTCGAAAATAATAATCGAATTTTCCAATAAGGTCATAAGAGAACTCAATTGCATATCTTTGCATTTGTACGCGTTTTGTAAATACAGCTTCACTTAAGGCAGTGGATACACTTTTAGAGTAAGCGCGTATCAAACCACCAGCGCCTAACTTTATACCACCAAAATAACGTACAGTGATGGCAAGCGTATCTTGCATAAGCTGTTTACTTAAACATTCCAACATGGGAACTCCTGCAGTACCAGAGGGTTCTCCATCATCATTGCTTCTTTGGATTTCATTATGTTCTCCAATGATGAATGCATAACAATGATGATTTGCGTTAGGATGTTCTTTTTTTATATTTAAAATGATAGCCTTGGCTTCTTCTTCACTAGTTACAGGATAAAGATAACAGATAAATCTGCTTTTTTTAATGTCTATTTCTTCTATATGTGTTTCTTTTAAACGATACATATTATCACCTTTGTTATTATAACATGAACCCTTTTATTCAAAATGCTTTTGTTTCAAATGTTTTGTCTTCTTTACGAGTTCTTCGTGGTAGAAGTAGTTTGTATACTGGATATTGTTGTTTTCGCAATATTGTGCAATATCTAGTGAGAGTTCTTTCCAATAGGTCATATCTTTTTTTACATAAATACGTTGATATACATCATGTAGATGAGGGTACTTTTCATCTATATAAGATAGAATAGTTTGTTTATAGGAACCTCTTAGATTCAAATTTTCAAACCAAAATTCATCGATATATTCTTTGCTAGTCTCCATAATCTTTTGATAGTCTGTAATGCCTGGAAATATTGGAGACATGAATAAAATGGTATAGATCCCTTGTTCATGTAGTGTTTTTAGGGTATGCAAACGATCTTGTATAGAAGACGCTTGATCCATATCTTCTTTGAATTGTTCATCTAGGGTGTTGATAGACATGGATACACGTACATTCTTACATTGCTTTAACAACTCAATATCACGTAAGATTAAGGATGATTTTGTAGATATTCCTAGCTCACAATCGATACCTATAAGTTGTTTTAAAATGTTCTGTGTAACACAATAGGTAGCTTCGTATTCATTATAACAATCTGTGACGGAAGAAAGAAAAACACTATGATGTTCTAATTTCTTCGTGTTGATTGGTTTTTCACACTGTTTGATATCAATGAAGGTTCCCCATTCTTCTAAATGTCCGCTAAATCGCTTCATAAAGCTTGCGTAACAGTATTTACAACCGTGAGTGCATCCAACATAGGGGTTAATCACAAAGTCGCAGGTAGGTAGGTTAGACTTGCTTACTAAATCTTTTACATTTTTAATTTGAACTTTCATAGATATCTCCTTTATATAGAAAGCTATCCAATGGATAGCTACTTGAATTCAATAAATTTTACTTCCCCTGGTTCAAAAGAAAGAGGGAGATTTCCTAATGCGTCCAAATCAATATCGTGAACATAAGGATCACAAGTAGAAAAAATCTGTTGTACATGTTCTACGTTAAATGCGAACTCTGGAAATATATTGTCGGTGTGTATATGCAATACATTTCCTGTATGCACATGTACATTACAAACAACCATCAATGCTTTATCTTCCTTCAAGAAGGTAAATCCAATACCTAAATCTTTAGGAGAATCAAACCAAACTGGGATTGCATATTGTGCATTACAAATCACATCCAAGTATACTTTTCTAATCTTTGTAATTTTCTCTAATAAATTTGGTAATATAGATAAATCATCAGAAAGATAATTAAAATAGTAATGATCCAAATAAGGTTGACGACGATATCGATCATCTTCTTTAGGTAAAGAATATGTATATGCTTGATCTCCATATTCGGATAATTGTAAAGGTTGCACATCGTATGATTCTATTCCATTTAACATCATAGGAATGGTATTTGGTAAGAAGTGATTCATAATGGTTAAGGTAATCGCTAATTGTTTACCATTTTCTAGACAACTAATACGTCTTGCGTCATAAAATTCCGCTGCCGCAAACATTGGACAAGCATTCCCTTTGGCTTGATAGGCGAAGTTATGGAACTTATACTCCCATATATTACTTTCTTCATATCCACTGTTTCCACTGATCATATCGTACCCTTTTTTTATCCAAGCTTCACTTTGTGCACTTTGTGTTTCTTCTGCTATCATGACAAAATGAGGGTTAAATTTGCGAGCCGTTTGTACAAATTCAACTTGTAGTTTTTCAGGTAAAAGATAAGGTTTTTCTAAATAGATACCATCGATATGAAATGTTGTTTGTAACCAAGTAATGTTTCGATTCAATTGATTCCAACATGTACGAATAGCTTTCTTTCCAGGATATAAATCAGGACGAATGCGATCTTGCATCATAACGAAGTCATCTTCATAGAAACGAAGTATGGTGGTATCTACATCAGCTATGACATTCGCATTGATTTGATCCACAATGGATGGAGCACAAACAACGTTATGCTTTGTTTGGAGTTCTTCCAAAGAAGATGCTTTATCTCCTTTATTCAAATTACGAAAGTGTGCAATGTGTTGTATTACATCATCGCTTTTATATAAGTCTTTTAATGTATACGAGAAAGGTAATGTGTTTTGAGGAAGTGAGTGACAAATTGGCGCATGATAATCTTTTTCATAAGATTCTTCAATCCAATAGAACCAATCTGGATGTTTTGCAATATAGGCGTTATTTCTTGCCATCTTTGCAGGGCAATACTCAACAATCACTTTCATTCCTAGCACATGACTTGCCTCAACAAATGCCGCAAACTGAGCTTCTACACTCATGGATTTTAAAATAGGATCTCCTAGTTGTTCATCGATTTTTTGAAAATCTACAACAGCTTCTTTACAAGCATAATCATGAGCTTTTTGTGTTTTTCCAAGGGCAAAAGGTTGATGTAGTAAAATCGTATCGATTCCCATTCTCTTTAACAGTGGTAAAAGCGCAATGCTTTTTAAAAAGGTGCCATTGTCTGATAAATGATATAAATTATCATTTGAAATATAATCATCACGATCATGATCCCATGAAGTTGCACAACGTATCATAAGAGAATATACACTAGCTTTTGATAACCAAGAACTATCCTGCGTTGATAACGTTGAACAAAGTTCTCCCTTACCTTTAAACATTTGATCCAACGTGTACGCGTAAAAGGAATAAGGGTTCACAATCAATTGTTTATTTCTTAATTTACGTACATAACGAAATCCAAAATGATTCCAAGATTCAGGAATTACATAATTATATGTGTCTTGTTTATGCAATGCTTCTTCATGATGCAATGTGTCTATCATAAGCTGTAGGTTTTTCATAGAGAAAGCCTCCTTATTGTTGTGTGTAGTTTGTTTTTGTACAATTCTATTTCTATTTTATCATTTCGACAATGTTTTTTGAAGAAGGTTTCTATAATCTTATTGATTGGGAGTGATAAAATGAAAAAAGTGATACTTATATGCGTATTTGCTTTGTGTTTCAGTGGTTGTTCTTTACAGGGAGAGCCTTCTAGTGTACTTGATAGCCAAAATCACTTTCAAATAGAAGAAGACGCAAGCCTTCATATTCGGATGGATGATAATGCCTATGCTAGTGCGATACGCAATCTATGGGATACAACATTTCCAAAACATAAAGGTGCACTTAGTATTCACTGTGATACTTCCAAAGATTCTTCTACCTATGATATTGATTACCTTCAGGACACGCAAATCGCTAAGCGAAAAGATAAGCTTTACAATATTGAACACGTTCAAGAACATATAGAATTGCCTGTAGAAGATCACTTACAGAAAGATGAAGACTATTTTCTACCCATAGATGGAAGAGGACTTGTTTTCCTATACAGCGAAGAAGCACTCATTGCGCGAGGGGGAAGTATACAAAATATGGAAAGCTTTGAATCGATGAAATCCCTTGGGAATCATGTTTACTATCATAATCGTAATGCTGAGTATGTGTACCCTTTTTTGCATACAGAAGAGGACCAAGAAGAAGATACATGGTATGAGAACTTAGAAGCTTATCGCAATCTTAATAAAGATAATGAATTCCTAGATGATCAATATGAAATGTCATCATTTTATATGGATGGTTATATTTGTGGTCTTGTACAAAATGATGGAACATATCAACTCACAGATCTATATCGAAAAGGAAAGCTTCACTTTAAAAGCATGCCAACGTATCACTCACAGTCCTTTTCTCCTATTGTCGATACCTATGGCTTTGTAGTATATAAAACTACGAAGTATCCAGGTGCCGCAAGTGCATTCCTACAACTTGTGCGAAGTGAAAGTGGAATGAAACTTCTTCTAAAACATACATCGAAAACACCCCTCATCGCAAAGAAAGCACTTGAAGATTTCTTTGTGTATGATCGAAGCAGAAAAGAATTGATGGAAGCACTTAATGAGAGTCAATTGCGTAATTTCAAGATACTTAGCAAGATGAAAAAGGAAAACTTCTATAGTACCATTCAAAATGCAATGTATACAAAAGAAAGCAATGAATCGTTTATAAAAAAAATGAAGGATGATATAGAATCATTTTTGTAAGGAGTTGTTTTAGATACCTATCAAAAAAGGAATCCTGTGAGATTCCTTTTCTATCGGATATTATTGTTCAAATAAGATATCTTTCATAGTATACATACCTGGAACTTGTTTGCATGCAAATTGTGCAGCACGAATTGCCCCATTTACAAAGATTTGTTTACTATTAGCAGTATGTTTAATTTCTAAGATTTCATCTTCACCGAAGAAATATACGCTGTGTTCTCCAGCAACACTTCCACCACGAACAGCATGTACACCGATTTCTTTTTGACGTTTTCCTACAAACCCATTTCTTCCATGAACTTCTTTATAAGCATGGGTAGGATTCATCGTTTGAATCAGCATTTTTGCAGTTCCACTTGGAGAGTCCTGTTTTTGATTGTGATGTTTTTCCACAACTTCTATATCAAAGTTTTCTTCCAACATTGGAGTTACAAGTTTTAGCATTTCTTGGAATACTGCGACTCCAAGAGAGAAGTTTGCCTGAAAAACAATCGGTGCTAGTGCTCCAAGTTCTTCAATCTGCTTGATTTGCAAGTCGTTATGACCTGTTGTACCACAGATGTATGCACTTTTGTGCTCTTTGATAAATGGATAAATCCAGTCTAAGTTATTAGGATGCGAGAAATCAATAATGACATCTACATGTTCTTGTAACTTCGACAGATCAGGATGATTGGTACCATCCGCAATCATAACGACTTGCATATCTTCTTTTTTCTCTATGGTATTTACTACGAGTTTCCCCATATTTCCAAAACCAACAACTAATACATTTATCATAGATTTACACCTTTAAGAGCTTTCCCCATCATAACTTTATGATCTTCACTCATTTCACACAATGGTAAACGGTATCCACCAACTGCTTTTCCCATTTGGTTCAACGCTTCTTTTACTGGAATAGGATTAACTTCGATAAACAATGCATGAATTAAATCCATATATTTGATTTGTGCATCTAAAGCGGCTTTATGATTTCCACTTAAATAGTCCATGACCATATCATGAGTTTCTTGTGGTACTACATTTGCTAATACCGAAATTACTCCACTTCCTCCCATGGATAGAACTGGAATAATCATGTCATCATTACCAGAATACATAACGAATTCATCATTTAAGCAGTGTGCAATATCTGCGATATAAGACATGTTTCCACTAGCTTCTTTAATTCCACAAATATTAGGATGTTTACTTAATGTTTCAATTGCCTCGGGAGAAATAGAACATCCTGTTCTTCCTGGAATGTTGTACATAATAATTGGTTTATTGACAGCATCTGCAACAGAAGTAAAGTGACGAATCATTCCTTCTGCATTTGCTTTGTTGTAATAAGGCGCTACAACTAACAAGGCATCTGCACCCATTTCTGCATACTCAATACTCTTATCAATCGCAATCTGTGTACAATTAGAACCACTTCCTACCATAACTGGAATACGTCCTTGAATGGTCTCTAGTGTACATTTTACAACTGCATCATCTTCTTCGTGTGTCATAGTTGCGGATTCACCAGTTGTTCCTAATACAAGAATTGCATCTGTTTTATTTTCCACATGCCATTCTAAAAGTTCTTTTAATTTTTCAAAATTTACGGTTCCATCTTCATGGAATGGTGTAACAAGTGCTACAATACTTCCTTTTACATTAAACATAAGATGTTCTCCTTTTCGCGTTCTTACGCAATTATAAATCAAAAGCTTTAGCTAATACTTCTACTGCTTGTAGTTTATCTTTCTCTTCGATTGTTAATGAGATAGAAATTTCAGATGAAGTAATCATATAGTAAGGGATTTGATGTTCACTTAACGTTGTTAATACCTTTGCGGCAATCCCGCTATGAGTAGAAATCCCTACTCCAATAACAGATAATTTCACAAATCCCAACAATCTTGAAATTGGATATTTTGAATTTAGTTTATCAATGTTCTTAACGATGACATCACTTTGTTTTGTATTACAATAGAATTGAAAGTTTACTTTTCCATCGTGTGTCAAATGCTGAGAAATTGTATCAAGGTTGATATCTAAGTTCGCTATCATGCGAAACAATTCTCCTAAGAATACACCATCGTTTGGCAATTCGTTGACACGCATAATCGCATAATCATCTTTTACGCTGATGCCAGTAATAGGCATATCTTCTAAGTTCTTTGTTGTCTCCATAATATACGTTCCTTTTCTCTCATCTTTTTCCAAAGCTTTTCCTAAAAATAATTTAACTCCATATTTACTAGCAAGTTCTACACTTCTTGTCTCTAAGACACCAGCACCAAGACAAGCCATCTGCATCATTTCGTTATAGGTAATTTCATGTAGTAATTTTGCTTGTTTATACATTCTTGGATCAATGGTATACACCCCATTTACATCCGTATAGATACGACATTCCCATCCAAGTTTCGCTGCCAACGCTACCGCAGTAGTATCAGAACCCCCTCTTCCAAGAGTTGTTATTTCACCATGTTCTGTAGCACCCTGAAATCCAGCAACTACAACCACTTTTCCATCATCCAAATGCTTTTGCAGTGTACTAATTTCAATATCTTTAATACGTGCATGTGCATGATGATTGCTTGTGATAAAACCACACTGATATCCCGTTAATGAAATAGCACTTACACCCAAAGCATCAATGGCCATCGCCAATAAAGTAATGGTACGTTGCTCTCCTGTAGACAACAAAGAGTCCATTTCACGCTCATTTGTACTACCAATTTCATTTGCCATTTCAATCAGCTTATTTGTTGTTTTACCCATAGCACTCGCCACAATAATTAAATTATGTCCAGCGCGTTTCATCTCTACAGCATGAGCGGCAATTGCCTTAATTTGATCAATCGTCCCTACGCTTGTTCCACCATACTTCTCTACTACATTCATACATTAATTGCCTCATCACATTCCAAATCACATAAATCTTCAAAGCTTTCTCTTTTCACAACTACTCTTGCTTTTCCATCTTTCACAAAAACCACGGCAGGTTTTGATAGACGATTATAGTTACTTGCCATACTGTATCCATAAGCACCAGTTGTATAAAGAATCAATAAATCATTTTGTTGAGCCTTTGGTAACATTACATCTTCAATAAGGATATCTCCAGACTCACAGCATTTTCCTGCAACTGTTACTTTTTCTATTTTTTCTTCGTTCATACGGTTCGCAATATCACAAGCATACGCTGCTTGATATAATGCAGGACGAATGTTATCGCTCATCCCACCATCCACAAAGATATATTTTTTATTTTCTGTTTCTTTTTGATATCCAATGCGATATAAGGTAGAACCAGCTTCAGCCACAATGCTACGTCCTGGTTCAATCATAATCTTAGTTAAAGAAAGGTTATATTTCGCTTTCTCTTCTTTACAAGTTGTAAGGATTGTTTTGCATACTTCCTGTAAAGGAATTGGATGATCATCACTTGTGTAATATGCCGCAAATCCACCACCAAGATTTAAAGCGTGAATTTCTAGACTATATTCTTTTTGCATATCATCTACAAACTTCGCAAGTGTTTGTATTTCCGCAACATAAGCATCTTTATCAAAGATTTGAGATCCAATATGAGAATGGAATCCTTCAAATGTAATCTGTGGTGTAGATGTTAATGTTTTGATCATATCCGCAATTTGTTGTTTCATAGTTATAGAAGTTCCAAACTTACTATCCAAATGTGCAGTTACAATATATTTATGCGTATGTGCTTCCACTCCTGGATTCACACGCAACATTGTTTTGATTGATTTCCCACTTTGACGAACTGCCTGTACTAGCATTTCGCATTCCATAGCGTTATCCACTACAATGGTACCAACTCCATAAGTTAAAGCCATTTGAAGTTCTTCATAAGATTTGTTATTTCCATGGAAATACACACGTTCCATTGGAAAGTTTGCTTGTTTCGCAGTAAATAATTCTCCACCACTCACAACATCTAAACACAATCCATAAGCACTTACTAGCTCAATCAAAGCCTTACATGTAAAAGCCTTAGATGCATATAGTACTTCCGTTTCGAACTCATCACTTTGAAATAGTTCATAGAATTGACTCATTTTCGCAGTAATTTTGTTTTCATCATAAATGTACAATGGTGTACGGCAAGTATTTGCCAACTGTTCAACAGATACACCAGATATTTCTAATACGTTCTTGTCCATAAGGTCACCTCATCTATATATAAAAAGTCAGCAAGTAGAAATGTATCACTTACTGACTATCGCGTTATATCGATTGGAAAGTAAGATAGCACATCTACAGTACTGTAGACAGTTCTACGGATATTCTCCATAGACCCACCATTTTCCTATGCCTAGGAAAACAATTCGGCAAATTTGCTTCTATCTTAGATCGTTACCTGCCGGTTCCCTAAGATATTGTCGCATTCGCACCTCTATCAAATTCACACGTATCATAACACTATCTATGCAAAAAAACAATAGTTATATGAAAGAAATGACCATTATTTCATAAATTCTGAAAAATGTTACATATTCAATAGAGGTTTCTCTCAACTATAGTACCATGAACCATGTAATCAATACATACAGAAATAAACATTCTTGTTAAGAAAATATAAATGTAAGTATCATTTCTCTTACAATCAAAAAAGATGAAGCATATGCCTCATCTCAAGGATCCTAGAAAATAAAATACTAAAATTACAATCCCTAATATAATCGCAGTAAATAAGACCGTTCGAAAGGTAAAGACTTCGTTGAAGACATCTTCATTTTCATTTCGCATGACATCGAATATTTCTTGTTGTTGTTTGTCATCTAGGTGTTTTTCTTGCGAATGGAGATTCTCCTGATCCATCTTCTCACCCCTCCACACTACATTGTTAAATTTGTATCCATATTATACCATAAGCTTTTTAAAATTGTTGATATCTAACAAAACCGTAATAAAGTTTATATAAAGAAAAAAGAACGGTGTTGCTCTCCGTTCTCAAATGATACCATGTTTTTTGAAACAATGATAAATTCCATCTTCCTTACTAGAGGTCGTTTGTTCATCACTTAATCGAATCAATTCCTTATTTGCATTTGCCATGGCGACTCCACGATGTGCATGTAAAATCATATCTACATCGTTCATACTATCTCCGATCGCAATGGTATCACAAACAGGAATATGGAAATAATCAAGTAGGATATCCATACCCGTTGCTTTAGAAATATGGGCACACGTAATTTCTCCATTGATTATAGGGTTTTCATCCACGCCATGCAACGTCAATTTCAAGTGAGAAGATAAATTTTCTTGAACTATTCGACAGGCATTCTGCTCTTTCGCAAAAATAGCAATCTTCAAAATTTGTTCATAATCTTTATCCTGAAATTGTTGATAGGGTAACATATGAACACTTGCCATATATTGTCTAGCTAATTCACTATTCATATCCATTTCATTTTTAAATAAATCGTGAAAGAAGGAGAATCCCGTCTCATCTAAGAAGGAATCTCGTATCCCTTCAAGATTGAATCCTACATGATGTTTTTGTAAGAGTTCAATAACATCTACAATATCTTTTTTGTTCATAACTTCTTGAAATAAGAGTGTATCTCTTGTTTCCACATAACTTCCACAAGAAAAAATAAAGCCATCAAATCCTAAATCTAGTAAATCTTGTGCCACCTCTGGCTTTGCTCTTCCCGTTGCCAAGCAAACTTTATGACCATTTGCGCGGGCTTCCTTTATAGCGACTTTGCTTGATTCCAGTATCCCTACTTCATGATCCAACAAAGTTCCATCAATATCTAGAAATATACACTTCATGATTCACTCTCCAAAGAGGATATATTGGCATAGACTAGATTTTCGAAGTCTTTAAAATTACGACAATCTTTCGCCTGCTCAATCATACTTTGTTCACTAAACAATAGAACGAGAGTTTCATATAAATCATGGAAGATGCGTTTATCAATCTTATTAATTGCTACTAATAATATGACATGTACTAGATGTTCATCCCAAAGCACTCCTGTTGGAGATATGACAACTCCAATACAAGTTTTCATCGCTTCCATTTTCATGGAATGAGGAATTGCGATATTGCCAAAAGCAGTAGAGGCTGCAGTTTCTCTAACCATGACGTTGTTTTCAAAATCATGATCTACGAATTCTAACGCGACCATTTTATTTGTTAAGGTATGCAGAATATCATCACGTGTTTTTTGTTCTTGCGTTATCATGAACAGTTCTTCAAAGAAAAACTCTTTGAAGTTTTTTTTCAGAATATAACGTTTTTCATTTGCCTTACAAGCATCGATGGCATTTTGAATGGTCGCAAGATTTAAGCGTGTTGAAAGAGGAGGAATCATACAGATTTGATGATGCAGTTTTCGATGGATTGCGATGGTAGAAATCACCATTTGATAAGACAATCCCTTTAATTCATCTTCAAAGGAAATCGTTTTTATAATATTGATCTGATTTCCAAAATTGATCAACAATTGGTTATAAAGTTCAGAGGTAAGTTGCATATAGTCAGGACACAATAAAACACATTGTATCTTTGCATCATTGGATTTTTGTCGTTCAATCTCAGCACCAATATGCAATGCAAGGAAGGCAACTTCATCTTCATTGATATGAATGTGGTAATGTTCCATAAGCTCTAAAGAGATATAAATCGCAATATCATAAACCGTAGGACAAGTATTCTTAATGGATTCTGCCATTGGATTTTTAGTATACGTTTTATTCTGTGCTCGTACAATTAGATTTTTAATATGCAATGAAAAAGGAGTTAGAAAACCTTCTGTATGTAAATCAATATAATAATCTTCATTTACTTTGTCTGCAATATGTTTGGTTTCCTTTAAGATTTCATCTCCTACGATTTTACGTAATGTATCATCGGAATTTGGAAGAGAATAATTTGCATTCGTTTTAAATAACATATAGATTTCAAAACGCTCACTAGGTGTCAAATGAATTTCAAAACATTCATCTATGTGCTCACATAGTTCTTCTATCAATGCTTGTTCATGTGCACTCTCAATGATAAATTCATCATCCTTAGATATTACAACATTCCCATTTTGGATACGATCAATGATAATTACAAAATGCAACAATAAATTCACGAAAGAAAAATCATTGATATAGTAATTGTATTTCTGAAATGTTTTGCGTATGATACTGGCAACTTTATCAATTTCAATGGCATGGAAGCTCTCTTTCAATATGGATAGATCAACGAGTTGTTGGCTTGTTTCTTCTTGTACGAGATAACTGATAAGTTTCCGCATGTTTTTTTCATCTCCGCGAATATAAATCGCATCATTTTCACATGCAAAATGTACATTAAAATTTGTATATGCTTTGTTCATCTTAGCAATATCGGCTTTTAATGTGGAGTAGCCAACAAAAAGCTCCTCACATAAAGAATAGATATCCACATGAGAGGAATGTTCTAACATCAATTGTTTGATGATATAGAAGGAACGTTCTTCCCAAGTTTGAGGTATTTGTTCTTCTTCTGGAGCTAATAGTTTATGCGCCGCTTGTGCATGTACTTGGTAACCACTCTTTGAAGAAAGAATTACTTTTTCATTGGAAAAAAGATTGATTTCCAAAACATAATTTTTTACAGAACGAGCAGATATGTGCAACGCATTCGCCAATTCTTTACTTGTAATTGTGGAGTGAGTATTTAAAAGATATTCCAAAAGTTCTCGATGTTTCTTTTTCATTATGTTCACCTCTACCTATTCTGCGATGATAATCTAATTCTATTATATAGATAATAAATTACCTATACAACTGATTTATTGCACCACATGGGGCAATTTCATCTTCTTATAACTTTCCCCGTATGGTGCAAATATCAAGTTGAGGCAAAGTGCAAGTAGGTAGATAATATGGGTGTAAGCAAACGAACGCAGAAAGGAGAAATCATGGAAACCATTCGTATCCTATTATGTTGCGGAGCTGGTATGTCCAGTGGATTCTTAGCAAATGCCGCTAGAAAAGCAGCAAAGAAGAAAAAACTTGATGTGAACATTGAAGCACGTAGTCATTCTGATATTGCCAGCTATATGAGTTCCATCGATGTATTGATGGTAGGTCCTCATTATGCAGGAGAACTACCTGAATTCAAAAAGATGGCAGATCCGTACAATGTATGTGTATGCGTGATTCCAAAAGATATCTATGCCATGTTAAATGGAGAAGCCCTTTTGGATTATGCAATCAAAACAATCGAAGAAAAGTAAAAAAAGAGCTAAGCGCACACTTAGCTCTCAAGAAATCACTTTGGACAAGTTATTTCTATAAACCTATTATACACGGTTTTATAGAAATAAAAAAGAAAATTGAAGGAGAAAATTTATGAAAAAATTTATGGACTGGTTAGCAAACAAATTTGCCCCAAAAATGAATGAAATATGCAGTCGTCCTTGGATTGCGGCAGTATCAAGCTCCATGCAAAAAGTTATCCCATTTATTTTAACGGGATCACTGATTTATTTCTATAACGTATTCCGTTCTTATATCCCTGCACTTCCAAATTTAGGACCAATTGCAGATTATAGTTTCGGTCTTATATCATTAATTATTTCATTTATGGTAGCACAGCAGGTTATGGAAAAATTAAATAAACCTTTCTATACAACCAATTGTGGATTAGTTGCCATTGCAGTATTTCTCATGTTTATCATGCCAGAAACCAATGAAGCAGGAAATATGGTGATTCTAGGTGGGAGAATGGGAGCAACTGGAATCGCTGTAGGTATGTTTGCGGGGTTATTTACCTCCATTATCTTCAATCTTTATTCAAAATTACACGTATTAGAGAATAGTACTAGTATTCCAGATTTCGTATCTGGTTGGATCAATTATATAGTACCTACAGTCATTGCATTAGGTATCTCAATGGTTTTAACAATGAACTTAAAAGTAGATATCTTTGAATTTGTTGTATGGGTGTTCTCACCATTAGCAAGTTTTGGACAGACTTTACCAGGATTTGTATTGTTATGTTTCATACCAGCAGTATTATACTCAATGGGTATTTCATCTTGGTTATTTGGAGCCGTAACAACACCAATCTTCTTAGCTGGTATTCAAGCAAATATCGATGCAGTAGCAGCTGGTGAAGTAGCTAGAAACATTGCGACTAGTGAAACAGTATTTACAGCAGCCCTTGTAACAATGGGTGGAATGGGAGCTACATTAGGTCTTAACTGTTTAATGCTATTCTCAAAATCAAAAAAATTAAAAACTATGGGTCGTATCTTCATTGGACCATCTATCTTTAATATCAATGAACCAATTATGTTTGGTGCACCAATTGTATTTAATCCAATTCTGATGTTACCAATGTGGATCAATGCGATTGTAGGGCCAGTGATTGTATATACAGTAATGAGTCTTGGATGGTTGAATATTCCAGCAACGCTTAACCAAGTTGGACAAGTTCCAGTACCAATTTCAACTGTAATGATTACACAAGACGTAAGAGGTATCTTATGGGCGATTGTATTATTTATTGTATATTTATTTATCTGGTATCCATTCTTTAAAGTATATGAAAAAGAGTGTTTAGTAGAAGAACAAGCAGATCTTAATGAATCTGCACAAAGCTAGATAGCATAGGAAGTAGAAAGGTAGGTAACCGATATGGGTGAACACATAGAAGACAACGAATTAATTCAAGTAGCAATGCAGATTATATTGCATGCAGGCGATGCTAGAATCAAAACAGAGGAAGCACTAGCATGTGCTAAAAAGTTTGATTTTGATGGTGCAAAGCGTTGTCAAGAAGAGGCCAAAGAATGTATCCATCAAGCGCATATTGCACAAACTGGAGTCATTCAAAATGAAACGAGAGGACAACAGTATACACCATGTCTATTGTTTGCTCACGCTCAGGATACTATTATGACCATTATGTCTGAGGCAAAACTAGCATCAGAATTAATTGACATGTTTCAAATTTTAAATACAAAAATTGAACAGAAATAGGAGGCAGTAACATGAATAAGGGTTTTCCAAAGGGGTTTTTGTGGGGCGCAGCTACCAGTGCTTATCAAGTAGAGGGAGCGGCATTGGAAGATGGGAAGGGACCTTCTCAACAAGATATTGTAAACCTTGAATATTCAAAGAAAACAGGATTTGCAGATGCAAGTATTGCAAGTGATCATTATCATAAATATAAAGAAGATGTCGCACTATTTAAAGAAATGGGATTTACCAGCTATCGTTTCTCCATTGGATGGAGTAGAATCTTTCCAGATGGAACGGGAGAACCGAATGCAAAGGGTGTAGAATTCTATCATAATCTTATTAATGAATTAAAGGCAAATGGAATAGAACCAGTGGTAACACTGTATCATTATGATTTGCCAATGGCTCTTGTGGATCGTTATGATGGTTGGATTTCTCGTCAGGTTGTTAACGATTTTGAATATTTTGCGAACTATGTAATCAATGAGTTCAAAGACGATGTGAAGTATTGGTTAACTATCAATGAACAAAGCATCATTGTACAATATTGGACACAAAAATGTTATATAAAACCAGAGTATCAAAACAACAATCAATTGCGTTATCAAATCAATCATCATATGAATTTAGCGCATGCCATTGCAGTAAAACTTGTACATGAATTAGTGCCAGGTGGTATGGCAGGTGCGGCTCTTGGATATGCTCCAGTTTACCCTTTAACATGTAAACCAGAAGATGTTATGGCTGCACAAAATGCACATGACTTACGTAATTCATATTATTTAGATGTATACTTCAAAGGTTTCTATAACAAAGCAGCATCCATATACCTAGAAGAAAATGGATTGGCTCCAGTTATGGAAGAAGGCGATGAAGAACTACTAAAAGAAGGTATTTCAGATTATCTAGCATTGAACTATTATGCAAGTGAATGTGCGAAATATTGTTCAATTGATGAAGAAAGACGTTGGTCAGGGTTTAACCCGTCTGGTAAAAAAGGTGAAATGTCTGGATTTGAGACACAACCTGGATTTTATCAAATGTGCAAAAACCCAGAACTTGATACAACGGATTGGGATTGGGCAATTGATCCAACTGGATTAGAATATATCTTCCGTGATTTATATACACGCTACAATAAACCATTGATGATTACAGAAAATGGTATGGGTGCATTTGATACCTTAACAGAAGATGGCAAGGTACACGATGATTACCGTATTAAATATTTAAGAGATCATGTAGCCGCAATGAAGAAAGCAATTGATTATGGTGCAGAAGTATTAGGATATATGCCATGGTCAGCTGTAGATTTATTGAGCACAAGCAATGGTGTAAAAAAACGTTATGGCTTTATTTATGTAGACCGTAATGATGATGATCCGAAAGAATGTGCTCGTATTCGAAAAGATAGCTTTTACTGGTACAAAAAGGTCATCGCATCCAATGGAGAACAATTAGATTAGACAAATAGAAAGAGGTAAATAATGAAAAAAGTAATGAGTGGATTTCCAGAGAATTTCTTATGGGGAGGTGCATTTGCGGCCTGTCAGAGTGAAGGTGAATTTGATAAGGATGGAAGAGGGTTATCTACCTCTGACATCCATGAGTATACAAAAGGATTAAATCGTGCGCATATCGAAAAAGAAGGTGGAGGAACACTTGCTAGTATTGTAAGAGCTGCGAATGATACAGAAGGGTATTATCCAAAACGTTTCGGAATCGATTTCTATCATACATATAAAGAAGATTTAGCATTGTTAAAGGAAATGGGATTCAAATGTTTCCGTACAAGTATTTCATGGTCAAGAATCTTCCCAAAAGGAGATGAAGCAGAACCTTGTGAAGCAGGATTAAAATTTTATGATGATTTAATTGATGAAATCGTTCGTGATGGTATGGAACCAATCATTACCATGTCTCACTATGATATGCCACTTCATTTAGTAAGCGAATATGGTGGATTTGCAAATCGTAAAGTGATTGATTTCTTTGTGAAGTACGCAAGTGTATTATTGGAACGATTCAAAGGAAGAGTAAAATACTGGATTGTTTGTAATCAAGTAAATCTAGTTCCTACCGTACAGTTTGGTTCTTTAGGAATTTACGATGATCAAGCAGAAAATATGGAAGAACTAATGTATCAAGCAGTTCATAACCAATTTGTAGCTTGTGCAAGAATCAAAGAATTAGGAAAAACAATAGATCCTAATGCAGTACTTGGTACCATGGTTGCGGATTGTACATTCTATCCAGCATCATGTAAACCAGAAGATGTAATCTTAACAATGAAACGTAATCGTATGCAATACTTCTTTACCGATGTTCAATTACGTGGAGAATATCCTGTATATGCACTTCGTTATTTTGCGGACAACAACATCCATATTCATATGGAAGATGGCGATGAAGAAGTCATCCGTAATAACAAAATGGAGTTCTTAGCATTATCTTATTACTACAGTAGAATCATAGACTCTACAAAAAATGGTATGAACCCAACGGATGCGGAACAAAATCCAAACCTTCAACCAACACCTTGGGAATGGCGTATGGACCCACTAGGACTATACAACTGTTTATCTCAGTATTGGGATCGCTATGAAATTCCAATGATGATTGGGGAAAATGGATTCGGTGCACTTGATACGGTAGAAGAAGATGGAAGTATCCATGATCCATACCGTATTGACTACTACGAAAAACATATTCATCAATTAAAAGAATGTATCAAAGATGGTGTCGATATCTTTGCGTACTGTGCATGGGGACCGATTGATATTGTAAGTTCTTCCACTGCAGAAATGAGCAAACGTTATGGATTTGTATATCTAGACCGTGATGATTTTGGTCAAGGCAGTCAAAAACGTTTGAAGAAAGATTCCTTTACTTGGTATCAAAACGTTATTAAAACAAACGGAGAAAATTTATAAACATAAGGCTATGAGCTCATGCTTGTAGCCTTTCCTTTAAGAAAGAAGTATAATGAAAATACAGGAAGACAAGAATGAGATGGTGATGGCGAATGAAAAAGTTTTTATATATCTTTATTGCATTGAATTTACTTGGCGTTGGTATCAATTTTGTATTGCAAGTTGGATATGGATGTGATGCCATCACCATGATGAACGATGGTATTGCACGCTTCTTTCAGACGAACTATACAATATCAGGTTTGATTTATAGTACGATATGTATGGTAATAGCCGTGGTATTCGCAAAGGATTTATTAGGTTGGGGAAGTGTTTCTTATGCCTATGCAACAGGTATATTTATTGATGTATATCGTTGGATTCTAGCGCCTTTAGAAATTGCAGAACTTTCAACAACTTTAAAAATACTATTATTTGTAGTTGGTCAATTGATGATGTGTTATGCATTCGCAATGTTGATTGCGTTAAACTTAGGAAGAAGTCCATTAGACGCAATCCTAGCAAGTATAGAAAAGAAATTACATATATCATATCGTGTTGTAAAAACAATCTGTGATGTCGTTTTTGTGATTGTTGCTTATTTGTTAGGATCAACGTTTGGTTTAGGTACGATAGTTTGTGTGCTAACAGGAGGAGTTACTATTCAAGCATTTTGTAAGTTATTGGAAAGAAAAAGTAAACAAGTTGATTAAAAATAGTCAACTTTTCTTTTCTATTGTGGTACACTAAAGTCAAGGAATATAGGATAGGAAATGGAGGAATTTGTCATGTCAGATTATGAAGCAGCTGTCACACTGATTAAGAAACAAAATGAGCAATATCTCAAAGAGTTTAAGGCATTCTTAAAATCAAAGGATTTTGTGGATAAAACAGTATGCAAACATGTAGACAATGTAGATTTTTATATTAATGATTATTTGTGTTATTATGAACCACAAAATATGAGCTGTGGATGCCATTGCTTGAGTGGATTTCTAGGTGATTGGTTTATTAGAAAAGCGATGTGGTCAAGTTGTGAAGCAATTAAATCCAACTGTGCAAGCCTAAAGAAATTTTATAAACTTATGTTGGATAAAGGTTATATAGCGCTTGATGACTATGCAATGTTAGAATTCACAATACAAGAAGAAAAGGAATCATGGCTGGCTGCGATGGACAAGTATGTTAATTTATGTGAAGAAAGTTTATATGATTGAAAACTAGTATCGAAAATAAATTGATATGTGGTATGATAATATCACTAGGAAGTGAAATTATGCATACATGGACAACATTTTTAGAAAAAGAAAGTAAAGCAGAATATTATAAAAAACTTATGCGTTTTTTAGAGAACGAATATACTTTGAAAACAATTTATCCTCCTCGTGAGGATTTATTTTCGTGCTTTCACGCATGTGCGTTAGAAGATGTAAAAGTCGTTATATTGGGACAAGATCCCTATCATCAGTCAAATCAAGCACACGGCTTGTGTTTTTCAGTACGCAAAGGAGTAAAAATACCACCAAGTTTAAAAAATATTTATAGGGAACTAAAAAGTGATATGGATATCGACGTACCAAATCATGGGTATTTGATGGATTGGGCAAAACAGGGAGTTTTTATGATGAATGCAGTGATGAGTGTAGAAGAAGGTAAAGCAGGCTCTCATCAGAAAAAAGGATGGGAAATCTTTACTGATCGAGCCATCTCTGTTTTGAATCAACAAGAACAAGGAATTGTATTTATCTTATGGGGGAATTGGGCACAAAAGAAAATGGAGCTTATTACAAATAAGCAACATAGAATCATCTGTTCACCACACCCTTCTCCATTGTCTGCGTATCAAGGATTCTTTGGTAGTAAACCATTCTCTAAAACAAATACCTATTTGTTAGAAATGAATAGAACACCAATTGATTGGAAAATCGGAGAGTGACTATGTTTGAGAATGCAAATGAGATTATCTCCATCATTGAACAACGAAAAAATAGAGGAAATGGATTAGCCCATTTTCAAGAGTACATGGATAGTATTGGAAGTCCCCATGCACAGTTAAAGGTCATTCATGTAGCAGGAACAAATGGAAAGGGAAGTACCACGAATGATATACGAAGTATTCTTCAAGAAGCCAATTATCAAGTAGGAACATTTACTTCTCCTTATATGATTACTCATCTTGATCGTATACGAATCAATGATAACTATATATCTGAAACGGATTTTTTAGAAATCGTAAATGAATACTATGATTCTTGGATGACATGGAATTTAAGTATGTTTGAAATTGATATGTGTATTGCGAGTGTTTATTTCTCAAGAAAGAATGTCGATTTATGTGTGTTTGAAGTAGGACTTGGAGGTAGATTAGATATGACCAACATTTTAACTCCTATGGTAAGTGTGATTACAAATATCGGAATGGATCATATGGAACTATTAGGTAATACCTATGAAAAGATAGCGGTTGAAAAGGCCGGCATCATGAAAGAAAATGTTCCATTGTTTACAGCGGAGAAAAAAGAAAGTTGTCTTCAAATATTTCAAACTATCGCAAAAGAAAAGCATTCTAAAGTTGTACAAACTTCAGATATTACAAATGTTCATAATCAAAATGGAGTCATAAGTTTTCAGTACAAAGATTATGACAATGTAACATTGTCTTCAGGGGCGAGATATCAATGTCTTAATGCAGCTCTTGCCATTGAAGTAATTACATATTTGAAGGAGCATCATGATATTATATGTGATGAGCACGCCATACGATCTGGTTTACAAATGGCTAGTTGGGCAGGAAGATTTGAGGTTGTATGTGAAATACCACGTATTATTTTAGATGGCGCACATAATACTGAGGGGATTCAGGCTTTATGTGAATCCATACAAGATATTCATAATCCAGTTGTTATATTTTCGGTTTTAAAGGATAAAAACTTTCATTCTATGTTGGATGAACTTCAAAAAATTTCTGATTATATCATCTTAACGCAACTGCAACATAATGAGAGAGCATTGGATATATATGAAATACAGGAAAGTGACATGATACACTTGGTTTATAATATGGAAGACGCTCTTCAACAAGCCATTGCCTTGCATCGTCCAATTATTATAACAGGTTCTCTCTATTTTATTAGTGATGTTCGAAAGCTGTTTATGAAAGAATGAAATTCTATAGATAAATACAAAAAGAGATATGATAAAAGATGTGACATTGTTCATTGTATATTATATACAAGAGGTGAATGTATGCACATTTTTTTTGCATTAAATGTATTATTTTTTTGATGCATACATAGGAAATTAGTTTAAATATACTCTTTATTATAGATGCTTGTGAAATAGTGGATAAGTTGAACAATCAAAACAAGCTAGAAATATACGATATATTAAGGTGTTTTACAGTTTCTTTTGAAATATAGTGTGCCAATTATTGCGCCACTTGTGAAAGCGCTTTCCGACCTTGCAGAATTTTACTATAAAAATCTATAATTTACTTAAAATTTTACCACTTAATATCACAATTTAGTTAAAAAGTATACTAATATGCCCTGTATTTAACTGAAAAATGTTTAAATTATAGTAAAAGCACTAGACAGTTTCACTTGTGAAATATATAATTTACTTGAAAAAGGGGCGATAGAATGAATCAAAACGTAGGCGAATTAATTAAAGAAACACGCAGCAATAACAATATGACGTTAAAGGATGTCAGTCAAGAAACTGGATTATCCATCGGATATCTTTCTCAACTAGAAAGAGGTTTAACTTCTGTTGCACATGATACTTTAAAGAAGATTGCGAAAGCACTACACGTTGAGATGTCCATCTTCATGGAACAACCAAAGATAAAAAAGAAGGCAGTGCTTCGAAGCTATGAACGTGAAATTCTTCGAATCGAAGGAAGTTCTATCATTGAATATGCAATGACAAATATGGCTGATTGTGCTGAAATGCTTCCAAAGCTAGTTGAAATACTTCCTCAAAAAGAAATTGAAGAATCTTTAACCTATCCACATGAAGGTGAAGAGTTTGTATATGTGTTAGAAGGAATATTAACTCTACAAATTGAAGATGAAATTATAGATTTATATCCAGGTGACAGTGCGCATTACAAATCCACAAGAGCGCATAACTGGTGTAATCAAACGAACAAATTGGTGAAGTTTATTACCATTAATACACCGAACCTATTTGCGAAAACAGGAGAAAATGCATGAAAGAACCAATCATTATAAATATCCAGAAATTCTCAGTTCACGATGGTGATGGTATTCGTACAACCATATTTTTTAAGGGTTGTCATTTAAATTGTTGGTGGTGCCATAATCCAGAGAGTCAAAAATATATGCCAGAACTGATGTTCAATCGTGAAAAATGTAAGGGATGTGGCTATTGTAGCAAGGCTTGTACCCATGATGCAATCAAAGTAGAAACAGATGGAACTGCACATACCGATGCTTCAAAATGCGTTTTATGTTCCGATTGTTTAGATTATTGTATGCATAACAATCGAGAAATTGTTGGTCGTACGTATAGCATCAAGGAACTTATAGATATTGTTAGAAGAGATGCTGCTTTTTATGAAGAAAGTGGTGGAGGTGTAACATTATCTGGTGGTGAGGTAATGTCACAAAACATCGAGTACCTTGAAGAGTTGTGTAAACAATTGAAGGATAAAGGATTTAATGTAGCAGTGGATACATGTGGTTATGCACCAAAAGATAATTATGAAAGATTATTACCCTATGTGGATACATGGCTGTATGATGTTAAAACATTGGATGATGAAACACATAAAAAGTACATGGGTAAATCAAATGATGTAATATTAGAGAACCTAGAATTTTTAGCCAAGAATAAAGCTTGTATAAATATTAGAATTCCAGTTGTTGAACCAGTCAATAATGATGAAACAACAATGAAGGATATCATCCAATATTTAAAAGATAAAGTAGGAGCCGTAAAAGTGAATTTATTACCATACCATAATACGGGAAGTAGTAAATACGATAAGTTAGGACGTGTGTATCCAGCAAAGGATTTACGCGTACCAAGCAATGAGAATATGGAAAAATTAAAATCAATGTTTGAGGAACAAGGGTTTAAACAGGTAAAAATAGGAGGATAAACAAATGGAACTCAGAGGAATGAATGATCGTATCAAAAAGTTAAGAAAACAAAGTGAAGAAACAACACCACATGTATTTATGGAACGTGCACTGCTTATGACAGATGCCTATAAGAAATATGAAGGTGAAGTATCAATCCCAGAACTACGTGCATTAACAATGAAAGAAATCTTCTCTCGTAAAACAATTACGATAGAAGATGGAGAATTGATTGTTGGTGATAAAGGTGCTGGTCCACAATCAACACCAACATTTCCAGAACTATGCTGTCATACATTAGAAGACATGAAAGTTATGGATAGTCGTGAATTGATTTGCTTCAAAGTAAGTGAACAGAACATGAAAGATCAAGAAGAGATTATCATCCCTTATTGGGAAAAGCGTTCTATTCGTAACAAAGTAATCAACGCCATGTCGCAAGAGTGGAAAGATTGTTATGAAGCAGGTATTTTTACAGAATTTATGGAACAACGTGGTCCTGGTCATACAGTGGGATCTGAAAAAATATATGCAAAAGGATTCTTGGATTATCAACATGATATCAAAGTAACATTAGAGAAATTAGATTTCCTTAACGATCCACAAGCAATGGAAAAACGCGATGAATTAAATGGGATGAGCATTATGTGTGATGCCATCATGATATTAGGTGAGCGTTATGCTGCATTAGCAAGAGAAATGGCAGAAAAAGAAAGTGATGCGACTCGTAAAGAAGAACTATTACAAATCGCTGCAAACTGTGATGTTGTTCCTGCACATAAACCAGAAACGTATTGGCAAGCAATTCAGATGTATTGGTTTGTACATTTGGGAGTTACAACGGAATTAAACCCTTGGGATGCATATACACCAGGACGTTTAGATCAACATTTAAATCCATTCTATTTGCATGATATCGAAGAAGGTATCTTAGATAATACAAAGGCAAAAGAACTATTAGAATGTCTTTGGGTGAAATTTAATAATCAACCAGCTCCACCTAAAGTAGGAATTACTTTAAAAGAGTCTTCTACGTATACAGACTTTGCGAATATCAATACAGGTGGTATTACGGCAACTGGAGAAGATGGAGTAAATGATGTTTCTTATTTAATCTTAGATGTTATGGATGAAATGAAACTTTTACAACCATCTAGTAATGTTCAAATTTCAAAGAAAACTCCAATGAAATTCTTGAAACGTGCTTGTGAAATCAGCCGTAAAGGTTGGGGACAACCTGCATTCTATAACACAGAAGCAATTATCCAAGAATTATTGAATGCTGGAAAAACAATTGAAGATGCACGTCGTGGAGGTACTTCTGGTTGTGTTGAAACTGGTGCATTTGGACGTGAAGCATATATTCTTCAAGGGTATTTCAATCTTCCAAAGATTTTAGAAATCACATTACACAATGGATTTGATCCTGTTGCGGATAAACAACTTGGATTAAAACTAGGAAATGCAGAAGATTTTAAGAGTTATGATGAATTATTTGATGCGTATAAGAAACAAATTACTCATTTTGCGGATATCAAAGTAACTGGTAGCAATATGATTACTCGCATTTATGCAAAATATATGCCAGCTCCATTCTTATCTATTATTACAGATGATTGTATCAGTGCTGGAAAAGACTACAATGCTGGTGGAGCACGTTATAATACAAACTATCTTCAAGGTGTAGGTATTGGTACAATTACAGATTCATTAGCAGCTATCAAATACAATGTATTTGAACAAAAAAACTTCACAATGAGTGACATGATGAAAGCAATCGAGCATGATTTCGAAGGTGAAGAGTATGCACGTATGTATAGTTTAGTTTCACGTAAAACTCCAAAATATGGAAATGATGATGACTATGCAGATGCAATTATGAATGATGTGTTTACGTACTACAAAGATAGCATTACAGGACGTCCAAACATGCGTGATGGGGAATGGAGAATCAATATGTTACCTACCACTTGCCATGTATATTTTGGAGAGGTTATGTTAGCTTCACCAAATGGACGTAAAGCTCATAAACCTGTTAGTGAAGGAATTTCTCCTGAAAAAGCTGCAGATACACATGGACCAACTTCTGTAATTCGCTCTGCAAGTAAAATGGATCATTTATCAACTGGTGGAACGTTATTAAATCAAAAATTTACACCTGCTGTTGTAGCTGGTGAAGATGGTTTAACAAATATGGCAAATCTCGTACGTTCATACTTCAACTTGGATGGACACCATATTCAATTCAATGTCATTGATCGTGATACATTGATCAAAGCGCAACAAAATCCAGCGGAATATCGTGATTTAATTGTACGTGTTGCAGGATATTCTGATCATTTCCGTAACCTAAGCAAAGAATTACAAGATGAAATTATCAACCGTACAGAACAAAGCTTTAATTAGTTAGAAAGGAACTTATGATGAATAAGACAATTGGATTTATTGGTAGTGGGAATATGGGAGGAGCAATGATTGGCGGTATCATTAAGGCGAACATTGTTTCTAAAAATAATATTTATGTATCAGATATCAATGAACAAAGTTTAGAGAGTATGAAGGCATCCTATGGTGTCAATGTAACGACAGACAATGTGGAGTTAGCAAAAGAATGTGATATCATCGTTCTTTCTGTTAAACCATTCTTGTATCCAATCGTTATCAATGAGATTAAAAACGTAGTAAAAGAAAATGTAATCATCGTTGTGATAGCGGCTGGACAATCAAGTGCTACAGTTCAAAAATTATTTGATAGAGATGTAAAAATCGTGAAAACAATGCCAAATACTCCTGCATTAGTAGGAGAGGGAATGGCTGCAATTTCACCATCAAACAATGTTACAAAAGAAGAAACTGCAGAAATCGTTGCCATCTTTAATAGTTTTGGTAAAAGTGAAATCGTACCTGAAAAATTAATGGATGCCGTGACAGCGGTAAGTGGGTCATCACCTGCATATATTTACATGCTAATCGAAGCTATGGCAGATGCTGCTGTTGTGGAAGGAATGCCTAGACCACAAGCATATGCTTTCGCTGCACAAGCAGTGTATGGCTCTGCAAAAATGGTAATGGAAACAGGAAAACACCCTGGAGAACTAAAAGATATGGTTTGTTCACCAGGAGGAACAACAATAGCTGCAGTTGCTAAGCTAGAGGAGACTGGGTTTCGTTCTTCTATCATGCAAGCAATGAAAGCATGCGCTGACAAATCAAAAATGATGTCAGAATAAGAATAGGGAGAAATAATTAAAATGGATGCGACTACAATCATACTTAGCGTATTATGGGTTTTGTTAATTAGTTACACAATTTACTTTGCAATCGATATTTACAAACATAAACACGAGTTTGAAAAAGACACTTCTTGGGTTAAGACGGGTGCCATTGGAGCATTGGTAAACTTCTTTGATCCACTAGGTATCGGTGCTTTTGCCCCTCAAACTGCATTATTAAAATTTACAAAGCAAACAAGAGATAAACTTATTCCAGGAACGATGAATGTTGCAAACTGTATTCCTGTATTATTACAAGCAATTATCTTTACAACTGTTGTTAAGGTAGAAGCTATTACCTTAGTTGCTATGCTGATATCCGCAATGGCGGGTGCCGTACTTGGTGCGGGCATCGTTTCTAGAATGTCAGAAAAAAGAATTCGTTTAGTTATGGGATTTGCACTTGCTTGTACTGCATTTATCATGTTCTCATCTTTGATGGGATGGTTCCCAGTAGGTGGAAATTCCATTGGTTTATCTGGTGTTAAATTAGTTATTGCTGTTTCTGTAAACTTTATATTAGGAGCATTGATGACAGCTGGTGTTGGATTATATAACCCTTGTATGGTATTAATCTTCTTATTAGGAATGTCTCCAGATGTAGCATTTCCAATCATGATGGGTTCTTGTGCATTTTTAATGCCACCTGCATCCGTTAAATTTATTAAGGAAAATGCATACAATCGTAAATCTGCTTTATCCATGTGTATCTTTGGTTCTATTGCTACATTAATAGCATCCTTGGTTATCAAATCAATGCCTCTTGATGTATTGAAATGGATTGTAGTTGCAGTTACTGTATATACATCAACAGTTATGTTACGTGCTGGATTAAGTAAAATGCAAACGAAAGAAGAAAGAGTTGAGACTGCAAAAACAGTAGAAGCAAAATAAAATAGTATTAAATAGTGATACGAATAATATACACCAGTGAGTTTATAGAATAACAGATAGGTGATATATTCATGGCTAGGAGTAGCTGGGATATACCACCTTTTATTGTGCTGAGAAATATAAAATTGATTGCTTTACTTTTATACTTTTTAGATGTTTTATCTGATCTCAAGTAACCCGTTATTGAGAAAACCGATTTTAGATTAGGAGAAGAAATGCAATATTTTCTAAGTCTCATAAAATTAGACACATCATTTGAAACAGCTAAATATGTTCATATCTGTTCATTTATATTTTCTAAAGATGCATTACTCAGTTTCTTTCTGTTGCTAAATTTTTTAAATGAGTTGAGTATCTAAGTTTTCCAATTTTTAAGGGTAATTATTAATTTAGAATGCTTTGAAAGATCCACTTAAATAAATGCATTTGAAATCAAATCAAACCACTCTTCACAATCATTGATGCAGCTTCTTTATTAAATTGAGGTACATCTCTTTATATCAGTAACTAAGTGCTATATTCTCACTGACACTTAATATCATGCCAAGTCGTACATTTTGTAGATAAGACAAGTATTGTCGCTGAGGATATATATGATATTGAACTAATTTCTTAATTCTATATAGAATCAGATATCATTACACGTTTGTGTACGATTGAATTGCATAATTTCATATGATATTATATGAGAAGAGTATTAGTACTATTTGTATACATCTTACGAACATAAATTGCCAATTTGCAAGGATAGGAGATTAGATAATGTTGCTCATTGAAAAAATGGAACACATCGAAAAACTTTCAAATTCACAACAATCTGTAGTTGATTATATGCTTGAACAGAAGCAACGTATACGTGAGAAAACGGCAAAGGAAATAGCTATGGAAGTATATACGTCTGCCGCAACACTCACGCGACTTGCGCAGCGACTTGGATATAAAGGATTTGATGAATTAAAGCATGACTTTTTAAGAGAACAAGAATATTTAGATCGAAATACTAATAATATTGATGCGAATCTTCCTTTTTATAGTGTTGATGGGTATTTAACGATTGCGAATCGTATTGGAAACTTGATGAAGGAAACCATTGATGATACACTTTGTTTGATAAATCAAAAAGCCCTTTATCAAGCGGTTGACTATATAGTAAAAGCAAACACAATTCATATTGCGGCAATTAGCTTTCCATTACTCTATGCAAAAGATTTCCAGCTTAAAATGCGACGTCTTGGAAAAAAGGTTGAATTAACGGAATTAACGGGTGAGCAGTTATATACATATCCAATAATTGAACATAATGATATCGCAATTATGATTTCCTATTCTGGTGAAATTCCTCTTTTAAAAGAAATGGCAACGATGTATAAAGAAAAAGGTCTTTCCATTATCGCAATTACAAGTTTGGGAGAAAATAGTATTCGAAATAAGGCGGATGTAGTTTTGGAAATTACAACGAGAGAGCGATTATATTCAAAAATCGCGGAGTTTTCAACGCAAACATCGATGAAATTAATGCTTGATATATTATATTCCTGTTACTTTCAAACAAACTATGCAAAATTCTTACGTGATCGAAAAGAGTTAGGAAAACGTGCTGAACCAGGCAGATTTTCGACTTCTCATATACTGGATGAAGAATAGAATCCAAGCGATGGGTTCTTTTTTTTGCGAAATAGCATTTCGTAATAACATAAAAAATTAGAAGTAATAACGAAATGCAAAATCATAATGTACTCGAAATATTGTAAGCGCTATGATGGGATGTTACGATAGAGTTGCTTAGAGGCGAACGTTCAAACAAGCAAATATGATAAGGAGAATATCTTATGAATCGTGTTCGAAAAAAATTTCCTGATACCTTTCTTTGGGGAGGAGGATTTGCGTCCAGTCAGATGGATGGTGCCTTTGATGAAGGGGGAAAAGGCATTAGTGTAACAGATATTGATGAATGGAGAAGAGATGTTGAAATTACAAAGCGATATACCGCGGAAATGACACGTGCGTATGTTGAAGAATGTGTAAGCGATGATACGAAAATATTTCCAAAACGACGTGGTATTGATTTCTATCATACGTTTAAAGATGATTTGAGACGATTGGGGAAATATGGTCTAGGGTTAAATGCCTATCGCACTTCTATCAATTGGTCTAGAATATTTCCCAATGGGGATGAGGAGATTCCAAATGAAGAGGGATTGGCATATTATGATGCGTTGATTGATGAAATACTTGCGAATGGTATGGAACCCATGTTAACTCTAAGTCATTATGAAATGCCTCTACATTTGGCTAGAAATTATAATGGTTGGTTATCTAGAGATACCATTACATTTTTTAATCGATATGCAAACATTGTATTGGATCGCTATCATAAGAAGGTTACACATTGGATACTCGTTAATCAGATTAATATGATTGTTCATGAAAGTTATAATCACCTAGGGGTAGCACAAGATTGTAGTGACGATCCTATTTCATCAAAATATCAAGCATTACATCATGAAATGGTTGCTTGTGCTATGGTAACACAATATGCTCATGCCAATTATCCTAACCTTCAAATTGGTGTTATGGAATATGGTGATATTGCATATCCAGCAACGTGCAAATCAGAAGATGTATTAGCAACATTGCGTAGAAATCAGATGGAGTATTTTCCAGCAGATGTTTTAATGAGAGGGAAATATCCAAACTACGTATTTCACTACTTCGAAGAAAATAATATTCATATCACATTCGAAGAAGAAGATGAAGAAGTTTTAAAAAATTGTGCAGATTTCTTTAGCTTCTCCTATTATTATTCTAGAGTTTGTGATGAAGAAAGCTACAATAATCAAAGAAGTTCCTATCGAAACCCATATTTACCACAAAATACATGGGGTTGGACAATCGATCCTATTGGTTTGAGAATCTTGTTAAATGAATTTTATGATCGTTATCAAAAACCGATATACATCGTTGAAAATGGTTGTGGCTACTATGATGAAGTGGATAAAGATGGACGTGTGTATGATGAATACAGAGAAATTTACTTTAAAGAACACATTGAGCAAATCAAACTAGCAGTACAAGATGGTGTGGATATAAAAGGTTATTTTGCTTGGGCACCATTAGATATTGTAAGTGCTTCATCATGTGAAATGAGTAAACGATACGGTTTCATTTATGTAGATATTGACGACTATGGAAAGGGTTCAGGGAGGCGTTTTCCAAAAGAGAGCTATTATTGGTATCAAAGAGTCGTACACTCCAATGGAGAGGATCTCGAAATACAAAATAGAGGAGAAGGAAAATGAAAGATTATATAAACACGGCAAAGATAATTGTGAATACATTGGGTGGTTCTAAGAACATTCGTTCACTGACCCATTGTATGACGCGTTTACGATTCGATTTGATCGATGATACACAAATTAATGATAAGGAGGTAAAAGAGATTGCCAATGTTTTGGGTGTTGTTCGTAAAGGGGGACAATACCAAGTGATTATTGGAAATGACGTAGCGATTTGTTTTAAAGAAGTTATGAACCTTATTGATGTGAGTGAAGAACAGAGCGCGACAACAAAAAAGAAGTTTTCAATAAAAGGATGGGGATCTAGCATACTAGATGCAATTTCTGGATCAATTGCGCCAATTATCCCCGTTATTCTTGGTTGTGGAATGGTTAAAATACTGATTATTATACTTGATTTAATGGGTGTTTCATCCGCTACATCAACGTACAGAATAGTAACGATTATCGGTGATGTTGGATATTACTTCTTACCAATACTGTTGGCTTACTCTGCATCAAAAAAATTCAAATGTAATACACCATTGGCAATGACGCTTGTCGCAATCCTATTGCATCCTGAATTAATTGCTATATTAGCAAAGGGGAATTCATCATTTCTAAATGTACAGATTACTTCTGCATCGTATGCATCGACTGTAATTCCAGCACTTTTAAGTGTATGGTTATTGTCGAAAGTGGAACCAATTACTGATAAACTTTTTACAAGTTGGAGAAGAACCTTGCTAAAACCACTTGTGATCTTGCTTGTTTGTATACCGATTATTTTAATCGTATTAGCACCTTTGGGAATGTTGATAGGAAATGGAATGGCATCCGTTTTAAGTTTTATGTATACAAAGGTAGGCTGGTTAACTATTGGTTTGTATTCTGCTTTGTTACCATTTGTTGTTATGGCAGGAATGCATGTCGCTGTATTTCCATATATATTTAGTAATCTAGAATCCTTGGGATATGATTTTCTACAACTGCCTGCCATGCTTGCATATAACTTTTCACAAGCTGCGGCTGCAGCAGCAGTTGCTGTAAAATCAAAAGATAAAGAACTAAAAGCAACGGCAACAGCTGCAGCAATTTCGGCATGTGTTGGTGGTATAACGGAACCAGCTCTTTATGGTGTCAATTTAAGATTAAAAAAACCTTTAATCGCATCCATGATTGGATCAGGAATATCGGGCTTATTAATAGGGTTTTTAGGAATTAAAGCATTTGCTTTCTCAGGACCATGTTTATTATCTTTTCCAATGTTTGCGTCCAATACATTTATACAGAACTTCTTGTTTGCATGTATTGCAGGTATTGTTTCCGTTGTAGTAACCTTTGTATTAACGTTACTATTTGGATGGGAAGAGGAAAAGGAGAACGATTTAAATCATAAAGATATCGAGGATATAAGTGTTGTAAGTTCACCATTGAGTGGCACGCTCATTGCTCTACAGGATATTCAAGATGAGGCATTTTCAAGTGAGTCCTTAGGTAAGGGTGTTTGTATAAAACCTAGCGTTGGACAAATAATTGCGCCGTTTGATGGAACAGTGGTAGCATTATTTCCAACAAAGCATGCGATTGGTATAAAAAATAATGATGGTACAATTGAAATGCTGATTCATGTTGGAATTGATACCGTAGAATTAAATGGGAAAGGGTTTGAAAATAAAGTAGAGGTTAAGGATTCTTTTAAAAAAGGAGACACCTTGCTAACGTTTGATATATTATATATCACAAACGCTGGTTATGATACTATTACACCGATCATAATCACCAATACAAATGCATACAACTCAATTTGTGTAGTCGCAACGGATCACATAGAAGTTTCAGATGCAATGTTATCGTTAAAAAAATGAAAGGAAGATAGTAGATGTCAAAAGAAAATTTAGAAGAAATAATAACTGCATTTCATTGTATGTGGGATGCGTTTCCAGGACCTGTTCGATTGATTGATAAAACACATATTGTACTAGCTGCAAATCCAATAGCAGATGAAAAAGGATTTAAAGTAGGAGTATGCTGTGCACGTGTTGGTGATCCCTCTTCGCACAGAGGCTGTAAATCTGCACAACTATTAAAAACAAGGAGTGCACAATGTGATCGTCCAGAAAAAAATCGTATTCGAGGATGGGTTCCAGTGAAGGGATTTGATTCTGTTTATGTGCACTATACACTTCAACTTTCTGACGAGGAAAACATATGAATTGGCAATATGTACAACCAACAAAAATTATTTTTGGAAATGACACCATTCAAGAAATAACAAAGCACATAGAAGGAAAACGGGGATTGTTGATCACATCCCCTTCCTTTGAACGAAGAGGATATGTGGATAAACTTAAGATGTTATCCAATCAAAAAATAGTACATGTATACAGTGAAACTTCACCTAATACAGATTATGAAGACTGCATGAAATGTCTTCACAGAATCGGGAATAAACCAATTGATTTTATAATTGCATTAGGTGGAGGAAGTGTTATTGATCTAGCAAAGATTATTTCTGTGGCAGTGCTGAATGAACATAGGGATTGGTTAGAAAGTGGCGTGGATATACCATCTTCAAGCATTCCTGTAATTGCAATTCCAACAACTGCAGGAACAGGAAGCGAAGTAACTTGTGTAAGTGTAGTATCAAATCATAAAAAAGGTACTAAAAAACCACTGGTATCCCATGCATTTTATCCAAAACTAGCGATCGTAGATCCTATGTTAACACATTCCTTGCCTCCCTATATTACAGCCTGCTCTGGAATGGATGTTTTGTGTCATGCTTTGGAGTCGTATTGGAGTAAGCATCACCAACCAATTAGCGATGCGCTCGCCATACATGCAATTACACTTGTCATCAAATATTTGAGTATCGTAGTTCATGATCCTTTAGATAAAGTTGCTAGAGAAAAAATGTCGGAAGCTTCACTCATTGCAGGTCTAGCGTTTCAAATCCCAAAAACCACATCTATGCATGCATGTTCCTATCCATTAACAAATATTTTAAATATTCCCCATGGAGAAGCATGTGCATTAACGATGGAGTACTTTATTGAGTTCAATCATCAACATGGTTGCGAAAGAGTATTGGAATTGGTCAATACTATCGGATTTAAAGAAGTAGCAACGTTTATAAAGTACATTCAAAATCTGAAAGAAGAAATTGGAATGCTTACTCATTTAGAAAACTACGAAATTACTGATGATGTATTAGAATGCATAATTAAGGATTGCCAAAATGGAAATCTTTTGAACAATCCAATTGAGGTAAGTGAAAAAGATATCCGTGATTTATTTAAGAAACTGATGGAAAAGGGTATATAGTTTAAAAACGAATTTGTTTTCGTGCTATCAATATTGAATGAATCTATCATTAAATTAAATATGGAATCAGTCCCTCCTTCGTATATGTATTTCTCAGCAAAGGGATCATATTATAAAGGATTTTATTTTTGAAAATAGTAGATACACCCACGCATTAAATTATTACTTCAGAATACGTATTGGCCCTTTAAGGGCCTTTTTGTTGTCTAAATGAACCAATACACATCGGTTTACTTATTTGCTTCTATAAAAGATTTAATATCTTGATTCGTACATAGCCTCCATAATTGTATACCACAAATAATAAGATATGCAGGATAAACAGTGCCTATTGTAATCTGTAATAGATTGATATAGCATTGTTGAGATGTGAGTGGATAAAACATCCATTCACAACCTTTGAACGTAAAATAGATATATAGATAAGAATATAGATAGGATACTATATGAAGCAACAAAGATGTTTTAAAAGCTTTATTGGACAACTTGTACGCAATTGGTACAGGAACGAAACCAAGAATATATGGGAATAGGCTACTGATAGCTTCTTCAAAATCAAAGAATGAGATACCACCTAAATTAGAAAGACAATACATTAACAAAATTTTAAAGATAAAGATCATTGCGATACAGCTTAACAATAAATATAAATGACACTTCTTATAGAGTACTTTTCCTCTTTCAATATTTAGATCGGTTGAAGATTCTCTCATTTCTATGTTCTCTTTTCTTTTATAGCCTTACTTTACTACAAAGGAGTACGTAAGATATGAAGAAAGAGTTACGAATATAAAAAAAACGTTATAATTTCTAACGTTTTTTTGGTTGTATTCGTTTGGCTGTCTTTAACACAATGTATAAGAGCCATGCATCTAGAGGAAACATCACAATATTTTTAATGATTCTAGGTACTGCAAATAATAAAGTACCATACATCATATTCAACCATAATGGAGTTAGGATAAGGTTGATAACGATGGTGATGCTTAGTCGTGCTAAGATGACACGTTTCCATGAAATCTCTTCTTGTTTATAGAAAAAACATCCATAAATAAGTCCTGTAATAAATGCACTTATTGCGAAACCTGGAAAGTATGGTCCATTAGGATGTATAAGATATCCTAAAGTATCCGCAATGACTCCAGCTAAACCTGTTAAAATAGGTCCATAATATAATGCGGACACCGCCACTGCTAAACTTGAAAAACCAATACTTAAAAATGCACTAAAATCAATACGTACTGCTTTTAGAATAATGTCGATGGCGGTGAACATCGCACACCCACAAATGGATGAAACCTTTTTGATTTCTTTCGCACTATCCTTCATGTCTTGTGAAGCCTTTGAAACTAAACTCGCAAAGTTCATAAAAAAATACCTCCTTTTCCATATTGCATATAGAAAAAGAGATTGCTCTTTATATGCAACAGCGGGATGCGAACCAGAAATCGCAAGATAAACTTTTCGCCCGCCTGACAACTCCCCGTTCAGGTGGTACTTAACGCCTCTGGTCCTACTCTGCTTATGAGAGAATTATAGAGGGTATTGTATAAAAATACAAGTTTTTTATACATTTTATCTTGTGAAATTTTTCATTTGTGAAAAAAGCCTTTTTATATGCAAATGGTCGGTGTATAATAAATAATGGTAAGGAAAGTGAGGATTTATCAATGATTAATACATTAATCGAAAAAATTAAGGGAAAAGGTACAAGAATCGTATTTACAGAAGGTTCTGACCCACGTATCCTGGAAGCTGCAATTCGTCTACATAAAGAAAATATTCTAGTTCCAGTACTACTAGGAAATAGAGCAGAAATTCAGGGAGCTGCATCTGCAAATGGTTGGGATATTGAAGGTCTTGAGACATTGGATCCAATCGAATACAAAAATATGCAAATGATGATTACAAAAGTAGTCGAACTTCGTAAAGGTAAATTAGACGAAGAAGCTGCTAGAGAAGCATGTCTACACAGAAACTTCTTTGGTACAATGTATGTAAAACTTGGTTGTGCAGATGGATTATTAGGTGGAGCAACATACTCTACTGCTGATACTATTCGTCCTGCGTTACAGTTGGTAAAAACAAAACCTGGAAATTCTATCGTTTCTAGTTGCTTCATTCTTATGAAAGATGGGGCAGACCAATTAGTTATGGGAGACTGTTCTATTAATATTGACCCTACGGTTGATGACTTAGTAGAAATCACACTACAAACAGCACACACTATCCGTCAGTTTGGTATTGAACCTAAAGTAGGATTATTATCTTATTCAACTCTTGGTTCAGCAAAAGGGGAAAGTGTTTCTAAAGTAAAAGAGGCCGCTACTCGTTTGAAACGTATGCCTTTAGATTTTGAAGTCGAAGGTGAAATTCAGTTTGACTGCTGTGTATCACCAGAAGTTGCGAAATTGAAATCACCAGATTCAAAATGCGCTGGTAAAATCAATACCTTTATCTTCCCTAATATCGATTCAGGAAACATCGGTTATAAAATCGCATCTCGTTTAGGTGATTATGAAGCAATTGGACCAATCCTACAAGGGTTAAACTCTCCAATCAATGACTTGTCACGTGGATGTAATGCGGAAGAAGTTTACAAAATGGCAATCGTAACTGCAGCACAGAAATACATGGATATCTAATATATTATGCCTGTCTATTATGACGGGCTTTTTTGTTGAGTAAATCATAAAGATATATTTGAAATAAGAAAAAAACACCGAGGGAGATCGGTGTTTTTCTACTACATTATATTTATAATTGAAAGGGAGAAAAGTATGATTTATGTGGGGGATTATCATACTAAGCAAGTCTTATTATCACTTGCTTGTCTAAATTATACCCAAAAGCTATGGTTTTATAACGTTAAAAATGTGGAAAATTATGTTTTTTTTCAATGTAGTGACGGATTCTATTTCATTGTTGGATGTTCCACTTATGAAATCGAGGTATTCAATACTAATGTTTGCGTCTGATTTATTTTAGTATTTGTTCTTTACATAATTTTTCAATGGAAAAGGTGAATCTGAACTTCGATATTCAATATCATTTTCCCTGAGAAACTCTTCAAGTTTATTTTTTCCTTGGATATCGATAACAGCAACTTTGACTTTACCATTACATTTGAAGAATATATAATTTTTTGAAATTATAAGGTTATCAAATGTACAAAAATCATTTTTATTTATTGATACTTTAGCATCTTTGAATTGAAGTGAATTTATCCTTTTAAGTATACTTACACATTTGACAAAGAATAAAATATTTAATGCAAAAAATACTACTGTAAACATATGCCTAATCATAAGATTACGATCAGAAAAATTATTTGTAAGGCTATCATATATGATAGGTGAATAAAGATATAGGACTGCGATGATAGATAATACAGGAATAGGCACTAACCTTAAATAGTTTTTATAAAAAAATAATATATCTTTTCTTTGATAAATGCATTTGATTTCAATGAAATTTTCATCCATAATTGTTCTCCATTTTTCTAAATAATATACTATTTATATTATTTAGTCTAGTGTTTATGAATAACTACACTATAACGAAAACGGATTTTGATGATGTACGAGACTGTTGGATTTATTTCAGTTATTTAAAGTTTCAGTTAGAGTTCATATTTTTACTACTTTGTAATTGCTCTTCTTGTGCAAAGATTTCTATTAGTTTTTACTCGCTATCATGCGAATAAATACACTGGATGTCCAATGAAACTTGAAGATAAACTATTTGTAATAGATAACAAAAAAATGCACCGAGGGAGATCAGTGCATTTTTTAACTACATTATATTTTTATAATTGAAAGGGAGAAAAGTATGATTTATTTGGGGGATTATCATACCAAGCAAGTCTTTTTATCACTTGCTTGTCTAAATTATACCCGAAAGCTGTGGTTTTATAATGTCTAAACTGTGGAAAATTATGTGTTTTTCATTATTTTATCACAATATTTCAATTTTACGGTTTAAGATTTACCAAGAAAGGCTCATTCTCACCATGTATAGTGATGTTTGTGTGGCATTACTTGATAATGAGATTTCCTTCTTTATTTTACGGATAAATCGTTTAGATATATGTACCATCATGTTTAGAATTTAAGAAATGAGATATTTAGTTTTCTCGTAGTCAAAATAGTAGATTCCTTGATGTAAAACATAAGGAAAATCATTTATCTGTTATTTTCCGGAAGTCCGGAATGATGATTATTTGAGATTCTCGAAAAGAAACTATATGATGTTAGTGTAAGTTCACGTGAATTGAAAAGGAGATGAGGCAATGAAAATTATATTACTATGCGGCTCAGGAGCGAGTAGCGGATTTATGGCGGCTAGCATGAGGAAAGAAGCTAAAGTAAGAAATTTAAGTTATGAAATAGAAGCACATTCTGAATCAGAAATTCAAAACTATATCGATGAAGTTGACTGTGTGATGATAGGACCACATTTAGCTTATTTAGAGGAAGAGTTAAGGGAAGAACTACGAACACAGACCAAACTTTTTGTGATGAAACATGAGTACTATGCGAGATTAGACGGAAAATTGGCATTGGATCATTTAGAAAGTGCCTTAAATTCAATGGATGAAAAGGAGAAATTATGAAGAAATTTACGAATTGGTTAGAAAAACACTTTGTTCCGATTATGAACAAAGCTAATGGAAACATTTGGGTTATCACGATAAAAGACTCTATTAATTTACTACTTCCAGTGATTATGTTAGGATCGTTCTTTTGTTTGTTATCTATTTTAGAAGAATATGTAACATTACCATTTTCATTTTGGACAGGATATGAATGGACCATAGGAAAATTATCTCTCTTTATTAGTTTTTTAATACCATTCAATTATTGTGAAAAGAAAAAATTTCGCAATCATCGCTTTGCGGCGGCAATTGCAGGTCTAACTTTGTTTATGATAGTGGCAACACCACAAATCGAAGCGAGTGAATCCATAGGTTTTAGCAGTAGCGCATTAGGCGCAGGTGGAATGTTTGTTTCTATCATAATTGGAGTGATTGTGTCTCTTGTATTTCAAGTTTTCCACAATTTTTCATTTTTTAAGAAAGATTCTATTCTCCCTGGATTTGTTAAAAATATGTTTGATTTAATGATCCCTTTAGGTGTCATTACACTATTAGGTTGGCTAGGTGTGCTTGTTGTTAATATTGATGTATATGCATTAATCCAATCTCTATTTAAACCATTGACGAGTTTTATTCAAACGTTACCAGGATGGATTCTATTTGATTTTGCATTGGTGTTCTTATATTCATTAGGTATATCTAATTGGGTTTTAAGTCCTATTACTGAGCCAGTTACACTTGCTGCAATTGCAGGTAATGTTTTGTTGGCAAGCAACGGTATGGCAAATGCATCAGATTTAAATATGTTTACGCAAGAATTAAGATTCTCTACTTATATGATGATTGGTGGTACAGGATGTACATTACCGCTTGTATTCATGCTGTTAAGAGCAAAGTCGCAAAAATTAAAAACATTAGGGAAAGTCGGCTTAGTTCCAAGCCTATTCAATATTAATGAACCTATTGTATATGGATGTGTTGCATGGAACCCATTACTTATGATTCCGATGTGGCTTACTGCAATTGTCCTGCCTTGTGTAATTTGGTTTTTTACAAAAATTGTTGTTTTTGCTCCAATACCAGATATGGTTTTCAATTTATGGTATTGTCCATATCCTATTAGTACATGGTTAATTACACGTTCATTGAATGCAATCCTATTGATGTTGTTATGTTTCTCGATTGCAGCGCTTATTTATTATCCATTCTTCAAGGTTTACGATAAACAAGAAACAGAACTTGAACAAAAGGAGTTAGAGTGTAAATGATGAATAAACATACAAGAGATTCGTTTTTATGGGGTTCTGCGACTGCAGCATACCAGTGTGAAGGTGCATGGAATATCGATGGCAAAGGAATTACTCAATGGGATGTATTCTCTCATGACTCTCCACTAAATATTAATCACGTAGATGCAGATGTTTCAAGTGATTTTTACCATCGTTTTGAAGAAGATATAAAAATCTTAAAAGAATCAAATCAAAATACATTTCGTATGTCTATATCATGGGCACGTATTATGCCAAGCGGAACTGATGAAATTAATGAAAAAGGAATTCAGTTTTATCACCGTGTTTTCGATTGTCTATTAAAAAATGGAATAGAACCAAATGTAACACTTTTCCATTATGATTTACCAATGGCACTAGAAGAACGAGGCGGATGGGAAAATATCAACACTGTAATTGCATTTAAAGAATACGCAAGAGTATGTTTCGAAGAATATGGGAATAAGGTAAAGTTATGGGTAACTGTAAATGAACCTGTGTATAATTTAATGTGCTGTTATGGAGTTGGGAATTATCCACCTCATATAAAAGATCCAAAGAGATTTGTAAGAGCAGGATATTATTATATGCTTGCTTCAGCCATGGCAGTTAATCTATATCGAGATATGAAATTGCAAGGCAAGATAGGTATCGTTCATGATATTCATCCCGTATATGGCATAAATCAGGAAAAAGAATGTCTATTCGCATCAAGGATGGCAGACAATGTGTTAAATAATTGGGTTCTTGACCCTGCTGTTAATGGAGTGTTTCCTAATGATTTTATAGAAGAACTACAAAAACATATGGAACTGGATTATATGAAAGAAGATCATAAGCAGATATTTATGAAAGGTACGGTAGATTTCCTTGGCATCAACTATTATACGAGGGCGTTTGTAAAACCATATTCAGAGGGACCAACTTGCTTTAATGAAAATAATAATGGGGTTAGGCAAGAAGATGGTTCTGTAGTAAAGAAACTTATGAATGTAAAAGGAATGTTTGAAAGAGTTGAAGATCCTAATGGAGTGTATTCTGATTGGGATATGGAAATCTATCCTGATGGTTTATACGATTCTTTTATGATAATCAAAGATAAGTATAATAATATTCCTGTATATATCACAGAGAATGGAATTGGACTACACGAGCATGTTGAAGATGGAAAAATCAATGATGATAGTCGTATAGAATTTCTATTATCACACATTAAGGCTATGGAAAAAGCTATGAATGAAGGTGTTGATGTAAGAGGATATTACGTGTGGTCAACCTTTGATTTATATAGTTGGGTGAATGGATATAATAAGCGTTATGGACTTGTATTTATCGATTTTGATGACCCTACGTTGCCAAGGATAAAAAAGAAGAGCTACTATTGGTATCAAGAATATATCAAAAATTCGAAAGGCGTTGAAAAGTATTATGAATGAAGAATTGATAGACCAAGCAATGAGCATTATCTTACATGCGGGGGATGCAAGGACTTATTGTGAAAAAGCATTGAATTACATTTATGAGTTTGATTTTCAGCTGGCTAATGAAAACATGGCATTATGTGATGAAGAAATCATTCATGCGCATATGATTCATACAAAGATTGTTCAACAAGAGGCAGCAGGTGTTAAGGTTGAATATTATATGTTGTTTGCACATGCGCAAGATACATTAATGACAATAGCTAGTGAAATTCGCATCACAAAAAAACTAATGAAGATGTACCAAAGAATCGATGAACGGTTTTCAGAAATCGAAAAAAACCATTGAAGATTTGAAGAGCTTGGGTGAGGAAGCAGGTATACTGCTTCTTTTGCCTTTTTTAATTAGGTAAAATTTGGAAATAAAAAGATAATCTGAGTGTGTTATTATATAAGAAAAGAAGGGTTCGATATGACAATCAATAGTAAGTTAATTTTACAATTTCTTGAAAGAAAAGGGACCTGGGTGGAATCAAGTGAATTAGCGGAATATTTTCAAGTTTCCTCAAGAACGATCAGAAATTATGTTCGTAAAGCCAGTGAGCAATATGGCGATTGTATATTATCTTCATATAAAGGGTATAAATTGAGCGAAAACTTTACCCATTATGAATTGCAAAAAGATTATGAAGAAATTGAAAATAGAAGCAATTATATTATTAGAAAGTTACTATGTTGCAGTAGTTTAGATTTTTATGATTTAGCTGATGAAATGTATATAAGTGATTCGACTTTAGAACTTGAATTAAGAAAATGCAAAGATACATTGAGTCAGTTTCATTTGTATGTGAAAAAGAACAGAAAACATCTTGCTCTAGAAGGAAATGAGCGTGAAAAAAGAAAGCTAATGAGCTATTTAATTAACAAAGAAAATGTGAATGAGTTTATTAAGTTATATAATGATGTTCTAACAAAAGTAAATGATATAGATTTTATACAGTTATGCCAACAACTGCACAGAATATTTGTAGAAGAAAGTGTATATGCAAATGATTATGAAATTAATAACATTGCATTACATATCACAGTTATCATAACTAGAATACATGCACATGAATCTTTACAGGAAGTAGTCGAAATTTCTAAAATCAAGAAAACACATGATTATCGTATTGCCTTACAAATTGAGAGATTATTAGGTGAATTATATCATGTAAAGATGAATGAAGCAGAAATATATTATTTGACTTTATTAATCTCATCTAATAGTACTACCCTCATGGATGCTTTAATAAACAGAGAAAATATAGAACAGTTTATAGATGAAGAATACATACAATTATCGAAAAAAATTATAAGGAAACTCACCGATATGTTCTTTTTAGAGGGATTTGATGACAGTTTTTTTATAAAATTTACAATTCATATTAAAAATCTATGTTCGCGCCTAAAAAATAATATTTCTACAAGTAATCCTCTCTCTTTGAAAATAAAAAAAGAATATCCTCTTATTTATGATATGGCTGTTTATGTAGCTGGAGAATTAAAAGCAATGAATTATGGGCAAATAGCAGATGATGAAATAGCATTTTTAGCGTTTCATATAGGTGCTTACTTAGAAAATGATAATTTCAAAAAAGATCGAGTTAAGTGTTGCTTTGTGTATATGAATTATCATAATATGCATCAAAAATGTTTGGAGAAATTGATGTATAATTTCGAAAATGATATTTGTATAAATAAAGTTTTGCCATTTGAACATATCAATCAGGTGCCTATGGATACTGAAATGATATTTACAATGAATACTATAGATTTTGATATGCAATTCTCACAGATTCAAATCGGATTATTATTATCAGATGATGATATAAAACGTATAAGAGAGGCATTGATTCACATCAAATTAAATAGGAAGAGAAAACAAATCAGTGATAATATGAGGAAGTTCGTTGGAGAAAAATTATTTTTTAAAGAACTGTATGCTAACTCTGTAGAAGATATGATAGAAATTTTATGCAACAATTGTCAGAATTTAGGCTTATGTGATAGTTTTTATGAAGATGAAGTGTTGGAAAGAGAGAAAATTTCAAGTACATCCTTTCCAAATCATGTGGCTGTGCCACATTCGTTAATCAAGAATACAAAGCAGTCGTTTCTCTCCATTGTAATGAATAGCAAACCTATGAGATGGGGAGAGTTCGATGTAAATTTGATAATTTTAATTGGATTTAGCAAAATTGATCACGATATTTTTACAGGGATTTTTGATAGTTTGATTGCTGCATTGTATGAACAAGAGAACGTAGATCGATTACTTAAATGTAGTGATTATACTACATTCATGTCAGAAATAGAAGATATTTTGATTCTATAAAATAGTTTATTAAGGAGTTTATCTAAGAACCATTTTACTATTAGGGAATAGTATGGTGAGGGGGATAGATTGAATAAGAATGAACTGAAGATTGGACTTGCCTTATCGGGTGGGGGAATGCGAGCAGCTGTATATCATTTAGGGGTGTTGAAGTATCTGGCAGAGCAACACTTATTAGGGAGTGTTGCTCATATTTCAACAGTTTCAGGTGCCAGTATATGTATGGGACTCATCTATGGTTGTAACGATAATACATGGCCAGATGATGAGACCTTTTTGAAGAAAGTGCTGCCCAAGGTAAAAAAGTATATCACGGAAAAAGATATTCAATGGACAGCACTTTTTCGTTTGATTGTAAGTCCTTATTATTGGGATAAGAAAGTTAATTTATTAGGGAATGTGATGGAAAAACGATGGCATATTCAAGGTTGTTTGCATAGCATTGCTTCACATCCACTGTGGACTATTAATACTACTTGTTTTGAAACAGGAAAAGATTTTCGAATCTCAAGTGTGAAAATGGGACAAACGGATGGCGCTCATGTGAAGAATCCTCATATTCGTATTTCTCATGCAATGGCAGCAAGTGCAGGATTTCCTGTACTGATTGGCCCATATAAATTAAAGACGAAGGATTATACGTGGTGCGATAAAACAGGAACGATTACTATTAAACCTAGGGATGAGATACTGCATTTATGGGATGGAGGAGTCTACGATAATATGGGACTGGATCCATTGTTTAGAATGCGCGGAGAGGACTCTTTAATACGTCCTGTGAACTATTTGATTGTAAGTAATGCATCTACTGGTATTTCTCATAAAACACGTACAATGAGCTTTTCTATAAGCAATTTAAAACGATTGCTAGATATTAATATGAACCAAGTGAATACATTACGCAGTACAAGTATCAAAGATATGTTTAGAGAACAACACAATGGAGTGTATTTAGATATAGGAACACGTGTTGTGGATATAGTAAAACGTAGCAAATTATCCGATGAAGAAAGTAAACGAATTGTACAATCTGCATTGAGTGATGAACAGGTTAATTTTGTTAAAGATTATAAGACATCTTTGGAAAGAGTTCCTGTGAAGGATTTTGATTGTATTTTAAAACATGGGTATGAAACAGCAGCATGTACATTTCATTGTCTAGGTCATTTTGCATAAAGTATGTGCGAAAATACTAACACATTTGCCTACTCTCGCATAAGATAGATTGAAACAAGAGCATGGAATTGAAACGAAAGGGGAAATGTTATGTTCCAAAATCAATGCGAGAATGAGTTTGATAATCTTGATTTTGATTGCCGTCCTTTAGAAGAGTGCGATGTATATGATGAAGAAGATTTTACATGTGGTGAACAGTGTGGGTGTTCATGTGGGTGTAATTGTGAACCGTTGATTGGACCTACTGGACCTATGGGACCACAAGGCCCAAGAGGAATACAGGGACCTAGAGGATTACAAGGACAACAAGGTAGAGAAGGAATTGAAGGAGCACGTGGACCACAAGGTGTTACAGGAGCACAAGGAGAACCAGGGATTCAAGGTGCAACTGGAGCAACTGGACCAAGAGGGGAAAAGGGTGCTACTGGGGCAACCGGCACAAGAGGTGCCACGGGACTTCAAGGACCACAAGGACCTCAAGGAAATACTGGTCCAGCTGGAAAAGATGCGTCAAATTTACAGTTTGCTTCCGCATCCTTATTTGCATTTACCAATAAGAACATCTGTCCATCCGAGGCCTTGATATTTGACATCAGTAAGATCCAAAGCGGATTTACAGTAGTAGATGATTATCGTAGTTTGTGTGCAGCACATCAAGGTACGTATGTAGTACAGTTTGGTTGTAGAATTTCAAATTGTATGGAGAGTGGAAATGCGATTGCTTTAGAGTTGAATAATACCATGATTATTGAAGAATCAAGAATGTTGGCAATTGGACAAAGCTTTGTTCAAGGAACCATTATTTTGACACTTCATACAAATGATACCATTCGACTTGTGGCAGATAGTGAAGAACCACTTGTACTATGCAACGAGAATGAAACAATCAATGCGTATCTCATCATCTATCAAATCAATTCATAAAAGGATGGTGGAAACTATCCTTTTGTACATAACAAGGAGTGATCATATGATAAGTATTAGTGTGTGTATGATTGTAAAGAATGAAGAAGACGTGTTGGCTAGATGTTTGGATTGTGCGAAACAAATCGCAGATGAAATTATTATTGTAGATACGGGTAGTAGTGATACTACAAAACAAATCGCAAAGGAGTACACAGATAATGTGTATGATTTTTCATGGTGTGAAGATTTCTCTAAAGCCAGAAACTATTCCTTTTCAAAAGCTACTAAGGATTACTGTATGTGGTTGGATGCAGATGATATCATACTAGGTGAAGATATACGTAAATTTCAAGCACTTAAACAGTCAATGAATGGAACAGAGGATATCGTGATGATGAAGTATCATACTGGATTTGATGAACAAGGGATTCCGGTATTTTCATATTATAGAGAACGTTTGATAAAGAATGATAGAACACATGTTTGGGAAGGCGTCATTCATGAAGTGATTTCATTAAGAGGAAATATTCGTTATGAGGAAATTGCGATTACCCATCGAAAAGTGCATGTCGCTGACCCAAAACGTAATATACGAATCTTTGAAAATCTCATAGCACAAGGTGTTGCCTTAAGTCCAAGAGAACAATTTTATTATGCAAGAGAACTATATTATCATCAACGTTATGAAGATTCCTACGCTATGTTTGAAACCTTTTTAAAGGGGAAACAAGGTTGGATTGAAAACAACATTGATGCATGTCAAATGATGGGATATTGTGCATATTTTATGGGACAAGAAGAGCATGCCTTAGAATGCTTTTTTAAGAGTTTTCTTTATGATACACCAAGAGCTGAACTGTGTTGTGATATTGGAAAACATTTCTTTGATCGTGAACACTATAAACAAGCTGTCTTTTGGTATGAATGTGCACTCACCGCAAAAAGAAATGATCATAGTGGAGCATTCGTAAGAGGGGATTGTTATGGATATATTCCTAGTTTGCAGTTGTGTGTATGTTGGTGGAGATTAGGAGATAAAGATAAGGCAAAAGAATACAATGAAAAAGCTGGTCAATATAAACCAGCTAGTAAAGAAGTAGAAAAGAATAGAGAATTATTTCTTTAGTTTAATATAGATAAGGCTTTGATTTGACGTTGTTTTGTACTTCGATAGGTGTAAAGCCTCTTAAATCATATCGGCGTGTATTATTATGTGCATTTATAAGTAGATCAAGGAGCTCATTAATTTCGTTTTCCGTGATAGACAATATTTTCTTATACTCGGTAAATAAGATATCCATGACATGATCAGGACCATACCCTGACATAAAGATACTTGCAATTTTCATTGTTATGTCATCCGCAATCCAATACGTATCACCTTTCATAATATGTTGTTCTATAAAGTTAAATAGATTCTTGGAATGTGGATATGTAATATCTGCATACGCACTAGATTCAAAAGCATAAAATACTGGTTTTCTATCAGGATAATAAAATTCATGGCTGGAAGCTTTGTTGTATAGAAGTTCTATTGTAGTAGGCGTATCGATGATCTTTGCCTTGTATACAAAATTATTATAAAGTTGAATCGTTGTCCTTTTTGAAATAAATTTTTCTAGAACTTCTTTGATTGTAGTTTCATCAACATCCTCATGATTGTAATGATGGATTGTATCTTTGATGTCTTTCAATGTTACAGCTCCATAAAGATGTGCACAACATTTAGAGAATTTTATAATATTCTTATCATTCATGTGCGTTCACCCCATTTGTTAAAAAGTCTTCGAACTCTTTCGTTTTTTTATGCAACATTAAAAAATCATAAACTTCATCATCTGTTAAATCTTTTTCATATTCATCAATGATATTGCAAACTGTCTCACTCAATGGATAAGGTTCACCACTTTGTGTACGAATGAAATGTAAATGCCAAGAATCATCAACCACACTTAAATAAATTGATGCGCTATCCTCACCCATATCTCCCCAAATGGGTTTTGAGAATAAGTCAGTGTAAAAGGATAAATCTTTGTGCTTTGTTTTGATTGTTGCTAATTCATTCTTTGTCATGTTGTTCCTGCCTTTTTTAAGTTCTTTATGTCAAATGAAATTCATTGCTTTTTATGTAAATTATACTTTATACCTGCTGTTATAATAACATAATAAATGTATATGTGGATAGAGAAAGTTATTAGGTAAAAAGATTAAATTATGAAAAACAAGACTAAACAAATAGTGAGCAATAATAAATTCAGTGTTACTGTAATCAATAAAGATGATTTCAATAAGCTTCATTATTTCTTTTATAATATTTCTTTGTTTACAAATTATGATTTTATTTATTGATTGATTTTTAAGATTCGAATAAGTTAGGCATTTCAAAATAAAGAATGAGTGTCTTAATCTTCATAGTGTTTTTAATATTACGGATTTTCATTTTAATAATTGGATGCGGTAAAGTTATACTATAGGAAAATGTAATGAAAAAGCTGGTTTATTATAAACCAGCGGAGAAATGATGGGAGATATTTCATTTAGACAGAGTCTTTGAACCCAGCATATGAATTGAAACCAAGCAAATATATAGCTAATGCTATTGATAAATCTTTAGATTCTGAGGAATCTCTGGCAACCATAGAGATTAATTCTTCATAAACTGTATCAGCCGGAGTTTTTATTCGCTCTGAACTACTTACCACTTCCTCTATTAATTCAGGAAGTATCGAACATAGATCATAAAAAGCATTATCGTTACCAGTAACAATTGCATAAAACTGATCCAAACTTACTCTGCGAATATATCTATGTGCAACCTTGTTACCGTCTACACTTGGAGCCCATTTTATATTTTGTGATTTTTTTGCTATTGCTTCAACTAAAAAGCATGCGCAGTCATCATCATTAAGGAGTTGGTTTTGCATTTTTATAAAAGTTTTCCCTGACGATGAAGAATTCATAGTATTATGTTTGTTTTTCATTTCAACATAAATTCTGGAAACTGTACCACCTTCAGGCAAATTTATTCTAGCGGGATCTTCGAAAATCACATCCCATCCGCCCTCTTCTCCATTAGCTGGTACATGACAGTTTTCAATGTATTGGAAAATGCGTTGATGAAAATAGCCTATGTCATTATTGTTAGATTTATCTCTCTGTCTAAAAATTTCATTTTTAACTATTTCTTCCCAAGTAGATTTATATACAAATTTATCAAAAATTAGCTTAATAGGATCTACAATGTTTTTATTGAATCTAGTAAGGTTGAAGGGTTCTAATTTCTCACCATATTTTTCAATTGTTAATTCAATATGTTCTTTTAAATCATTTTTGGATATAAAGTCTAGAGGCCAACTCATAATTTTTTCAACTCCTTTTTTATCATTTTAGCAATTTCATAAGCTAGATTAACTGGAACTGCATTTCCAATCTGCTTATACTGTTCTCCTATGCTTCCACAAAATTCCCATTGATCAGGGAAGCTTTGACATCGTGCATTCTCTCGAATTGTAAAAGGTCTTGATTCAAGAGGATGGCAACGCTCTGTTTGTTTTTGGCTTGGAGATGTTAAAACAGTGAGGGAGGGCTCATCAAGGCTTAATCGTCTCAAAATACCAGTTCTTCCTCCACCCATAAACCAGCAACTCTTCATGAAACTCTTTGCATATTCTTCGGGAATATCCCGCCAGTATCCTCCTGGGGGAACCATGTCAAATAAAAACTTTTTATATGCAGAGTACTGTGCACCATCACTTACAGGACAATCTAAAAGAATATCCCGTAAAACAGGTTTGTATTTTAGTTTTTTCGGAAACTCAAAATCAATAGTGTTTGCTAAATCATTCCGCACACCAATTATTATTAGCCTTTCTCTTTTTTGTGGAACACCATAATCCCATGCATTTAGAACTTTCTTACATATAGTGTATCCAGCATTTTCAAATATTTCGCTAATGACTGTATATGTTTGTCCTTTGTCATGTGTTAATAAACCTCGGACATTTTCAAATAGAAACATTTTAGGTTGAAGTTTAGTCAAGAAAATAGCATAGTGATAAAACAATGTTCCTCGAGCATCATCTAGACCTAATTTTTTACCTGCATATGAAAAAGACTGACATGGTGCGCCTCCAGATAATAAGTCCAATTGTCCTTTTTTTATATTAAAGTAAGACTCTAAATCCAAAATAGAAATATTTGCAATATCATCGCAAATTACATTCCAATTTGGTCGATTTTTTTTTAATGTATCTGCGGCAAATTTATTACTTTCTACTAATCCGATTGTTTTGAATCCTGCTTTTTCGATTCCTAGAGCTAAGCCTCCTGCCCCTGCAAAAAGTTCTATAGTTTTTAGCATAATAACCTCCAGTAAAATCGATTTTTACTCTTAGGAGATTATACAATATTCTTGTAATATAATCAATTAAATATACTTCCGTATGATATTATACGGAATGTTTAAAAGAATAATAAATTAAATCTTACGTAGCAAACCTTTTTCCGATTTTCAATTTATTTTGTTAGTGTCAAGTAAGTGTGGAATTATTACCATATAAAATTAAATCTTATATTGAAAGGCTGTGAGCGTAGCGAGCAGCCTTCAATGTCTTGCCATGAATCCTTTTATATAATTTGATGTAGATGCTTTGCCTTGTCCTTGTGTATTATGTTCAAATATAGAAAAATCCAAAGAATCCTTTATTATAATCTTGTCATTTTCTTCTTCATAATCAAGATATTGAATATACAACTTGGATAAGTCAACGTTATTAACCTGATGTTCTCTGTTACTTACATATTTTGAAAGGTTTGATTTTCCATACACTTTTGGCACACTCGTAAATGTTGAGGCTAAGTAATGAGAGATTGCGCTTCCCATACTACATCCCATAGAGAGATTGAAGTGTGCGGATTGTATGGCTGTCCAGTTATTTGATATATACTGTGCCTCTTTACGTATACTTCTTCACGATGTGGTGATTCGCTTATTAAGACCACAATGAGTTTTCTAAATAACTTTCTATCGTTATCAAGAACAATATACTCAAATAATTTATTTCTTATTTCTTTGTCTTTTTCGATTCTGGTTAAAGATTGATGTAAATGAAATTTATCTAATGAGAAATCTGCTTTTGTGTTTTGTGTGGTCATAATATCTTTACCTGCTTTTATCCATGATGCTCCATCTCCTAGAATATGAATATTCTTTACTTTCTCCAAATCATACAATTCATTAATTCTTTCGTAAGTCGTTCCCCAAAAATCGCTTTCTGAATTTAAGATAATGTGCTTATTAATAAGTTCATGTCTAGGCTTTTTTGATTCTACATTTGTAAAGGCATTGCAGATATCCTCGAATATTACAGCGGCTTTTACCATTTGCTTTTGTTTATTTCCTTCCTTGTCATGTGATTGAAGAGGTATCCATTTTTCATCAGCCATGACATAAAGTGATTCGGGAGTGATTTCACGTTTTTTCAACGAGAATACAATTTGAGGATGATTTTTAATCGTAGATTGAATCGTTTGTCTAGGTATTGCGTGTAGAAATCGTTTTTCATCAAGAGAAAAAGGAGAAAAGATATGTTCGCCTAAGATTTTCCCTACTTTAATCATAGAATTGTGGTTTGCGTAAAGAGAAATCATCATGGATTTAACACAAGGATCATAGCGATCATATTTAGGAATCCCAAGAATTTCGTCTACATGTGTATAGAGACCATCTGAGCCATCTTTAAAGGAATAAATGGTTCTTGTATAGGTTACTTCTCCAAAGGGAGTAATAATCGTTCTAGGACGAGTGTTTTTAACATAGTATCTTTCTTTTTGTTGTGTAGAAAAACGAAAAGAAAAGTCCATATCTTCAAGCCATGACTTCAAGGAATCTTGCGCAAGTGAATAAATTTCCTTACCTAAAGATTCAATAATATTTGTGTAATTAAAAGTTGATCTAGAAGTAAAG
>NZ_JBSPEZ010000004.1:0-141220 GCF_053848845.1 Amedibacillus sp. YH-ame6 | reverse complement strand
AATTTCACAGTGTAACTATTTGCTTGGAATTGTGCTACTACAACTGTGTCCTTTTGGATATTAGTGAATTCTTTATCCCATCCTGTAAATGTATAACCAATTTTAGCAGGATCTGCAGGTGCTTTTGCATCTTCACCTTCATAAACATTATCTACTTTATATACATTCTTTTGATCATCCTGGAAAGTAACTTTATATTGTGTTTTATTTATCCATTGTGCATATACTGTCATATTGCCTTTAACTTCTGTTATAGAATCAAAGTCTTCGCCAGATCCATTTTTTTCTGTATTCCATTTAACGAACACTTTACCTGTAGGAATATTAGAAATACTAGGTAATGTTGGGATAGTCATTGTGCTATGATTTACTGGTAATGTTGTTACAGTCAATTCATCACCTAATGTTCCAAATCCATTTGTATCAAATGTTACATTTAGTTGTTCTACCAAACGGAATTCAACAATGAATAGCTTATTCAAATCTTCCTCTGTAAATGTTTTGTTGACTTTTTTATTGTCTTCTTTATAGATATGATATGTTTTCCCATCAATCACGATTGTTTTTTCAGGATTAATTTCATACGCTACATGAAGTGCTTTGTTCGTAGATGTTGTTTGTTTAAGAATGACATATTGACCATTTTTTTCAATAATCTTTCCACTTGCATCACTTAAATAATAAGTAACTTTCATAGATGCAGTATCTACACCTAAAGATGGAGATGTCATCTCGTGTCCTTCATCAATAATCTGGCCTGTATTAATATCTTTATAGCTTAAGTTTGCCTTCTTATTTGTAGAATATTCACCCTTTTTATTTAATAAAGAATCATCTTCATTTAATAGATCATCATTAAATTCTGTATCTTTTACTTTTACATAGAAACGTAAAGTTTTTTTACTTTCACTTATATTCCCAATTTTCCAAGTGATTTTTGATTTATCATTAGCAACGATGAAATTATCAGAGCCTAATGCCACTCCATTTACTGTTGGAACGTGTGTTGCATCCGTGTAATACTCAAAATAGTCTGTATTAATTTCATCTTCAATCACACCATCAGTTGCAGCAATTTCAAATTGTTTGCGAAGTGATTCTAAAACTGTGTCTAATTCGCTTGGATCTGCAGATGTATATAAAGTTATTCCACTATCTTTAGAAGCGATTTGTTTCAACATAGTAGCATCTGCTTCATTGATTCCTGTACCTACTGTATAGATTGTAACTCCAGAAGCTTTCAGTTCTTCAGCGATTGCAAGTGCTGTGTCGCTATTACCACGATTAGGTTTTCCATCAGAAATCATTAGGATAACTTTACGGTTATTGCTTGAGCCTAAATATTCTTTAGCTTTACTCAATGCCACTTCATAATTTGTTTGACCTGCATTAGCTGGATATAAACTATCTATTGCATTAGTAATTGTTGTTATATTGTTGGTGAAAGGCACGAGAGCATTTTTTGTATTGTTTGCTTCAGCTAAATCATCTTTCGTAAGTCCTAATAAATTCTTGCAATTTTCATAAAACTCTGCTAAAGCTATAGTCTTTTGTTCCTCAGTTGTTGCTTTTTCTACAGGACCATACATATTAAGGACATGTCTCATAGCAGAAATATTTGGATTTCCAAATTCATCATAGATAAGTTTATGATTTTCGAAAAAATCTGTTGTAGTTTCATCTCCGTTAGGTAATATCTCTTTTCTATGTAATGAGTTACCATCAATCAATACATCAGAGAATGGAATAAATGCTATATTATTACTGGCATTCTTTAACAAATTAGCAGATAATTGTTTAGCCGCAAGACTTGCATAATTCCAACGACTGGTTGGATATGTATTTCCATTAGCTTGAGAAGCTCCGCTAGAATTTTGCATACTTCCAGAATTATCATAGACAATCGCAACGTCAAGAGGTTCTTCTGCGTTTTTCCCACTTACATCAAAAGAAATTTCCGCAATTCCTTGCCCGTAGTCTACCCACTTAGCATTCTTGCTCTGTGTGACTTCTCCAGGATTCAAATTACTATTTTCATTCGCGTCCTTTGCTAGAACATTTAAATTCATTGTTTGAAAAGTTAATGCAAACGTCATCAAACATACTAGTATTTTCTTTATTTTTTTATACATATACAATACCTCCGCCTTATTTATAAACATAGTATACGAAAGTAGAGGTTATATTTCGGTTATTTTTTAATAATACACAGTCTTTTTATCGGATTTTAAGCAAATAAAAAAACGATACATTAGATAAGGAATAATCCTTTTATCTACTACATATCGCTTCGAATTCATTAAGATACTATTTGTAATTCATCATTGAATACACCTAGTTCTTCTCCTGGTTTGTTTTTTATCTGTTCGTTTAGCTTTTTCATTTCTTTATGAATAAATACGAATACAATGACACCGCTTGTAATATCCGCAATTGGTCCAGCATATAAAATTCCATCCAATCCAAATGCCATTGGTAATATAATAATTAACGGAATCAATAAGATCAGTTGCCTCATCATAGATAATATAGATGCTTTCATAGGTTGTCCTGTTGATTGAAAGTAACTGGTTGCTGTAATTTGGAAACCAGCGCAGAAGATACCAAACATATAAATACGCATTGCTTTAATTGCAAATTCAGTAAATACAGGATCGTTTCCTCCAAACATTTTTAGGATAAGTCCCGGTATTGCAAGACAAACAATCCATCCTACAATCGATGTAATGGTCGCAATTGCGGCAGCCCGTTTATAGGTAGCCTTAATTCGTTTAGGTTGATTTGCACCTTTATTAAACCCCAAAATCGGTTGTGCACCTATCCCAATCCCAATACATATTGCTGTTATAATCATACTAATTTTTAATACGATTCCCATCGCACTTAGAGCAACATCTCCAGTAGTAGGTGTCATATTGCCATAATATACTAAAGAATTATTCATAACCACTTGCATAATAGTTGCGGCAGTTTGCGTAATACAGCTAGAAAATCCAAGTGTAAAGATACTTCCTATCAATACCCCTTTTATTTTCATATGTGAAAAACGTAAGCGCATCGTACTTTTCTTTGTGAAATAATACAATAATATAACGGCTCCAATAATTTGAGAAGTAATAGTTGCGATTGCGGCTCCGGTAACTCCCCAACCAAATACAAATATGTAAAGTGGATCTAAAATTGTATTTAAGACTGCCCCAGCGATCATAGATATCATCGCAATATTTGGACTTCCGTCTGTTCTTGCCATATTGCTAAGACCAATACCCAAAAGATTAAAGATAGTACCGATTAATATAACACTTGCATAATCCTGAGAATAGGACAAATTCTTCGCAGTTGCTCCAAATAAATTTAGTATTGGAGTTAAGAATACAAGTCCTACTACCATGATAATAAGTCCAATACCTACCAACATTACAAATGCATTTCCCAGTGTATTTTCTGCCTCTTCTTCTTTTTTCTCACCTAATTTAATTGCTGCATAAGCACTTGCTCCAGCCCCAACCATAGTCCCTATTGCTAATATAATAGTTTGTAATGGAAAGGATACTGTAGTAGCAGCATTTCCTAAGTAACCTACTCCTAATCCTATAAAGATTTGATCCACAATATTATATAATGCATTTACAAGCATGGATACCACAGAAGGTATCGCGAATTTCATTAACAGATGTCCAATTGGTTGATAGCCTAATGGATTTTTTGTTCTTGGTTTCATTGTCTGTTCCATAAATTTACCTTCTTCCTATTGTTTTTGATGCATTTTCACCTAAACGTTTCAAAAGTGAATTTGCCATTTCTTTTTCTTCCTCGCTAAAGCCATCCATCAACGCATTGTGCCAATCATCTAACATAGTACGTATAATGGAAATTATCGGCTCCCCTTTTTCTGTTACATACAGTCGAGTAATACGATGATCTTGTTCATCTATCTTACGAGTGATATAACCTAGCTCTTCTAGTTTTTTTACAGCCCTTGCTGTTGTCCCTTTATCAAAATAGCCTTTTTCAGCTAATCCGTATTGAGAAATACCAGGCTGTTCATGAATGCGCAACAAGAAAAACTGTTGACCACATCCAATTTCATAGGGATGCAATGTTTCATCATAAAAGATCTGACCATACCGATACATCATGGATACATATTTGCTAAGTTCCCTCATCGATGTTACCTCCTGTATAATTAGTTGCATAAACAACTATGTAAGTATACACCACATTGGTTGCGCATGCAACCAATAATTGTAAAACATTTACTTTCGTTTATTGATGTGAGTTTTTTATCACATTATTTGTAAAATAACTACAAAAAAAGTAGAAATATAGATCATTTCTACCTTCATCTCCCTTATCTTTCTGAAATATCTTCTTGCATTGCTTTTGCCATTGTCTTTATGATAATACAACAGCTTGTTGCTCCCGCATCTAAGAACCCTCTGCTTCTCTCACCTAAGCGAGCGGCTCTTCCTATTTTTGCGACTAAGTTCTTTGTGTTTTCTTTACCAGATTCTGCTCCTTCTTTTAAGGCATCTAAAGAAGTCTTAAAATCTGCTTCACTTTCTATTGCTTTTTTATAAGAGTTTATTGCTGGATCTAAAGTATCAATCAATGTCTTATCCCCAACCTTAGCACCTGCTAAATCACATAGTCCTTGTAATGCTAATTGGAATGCTTCCAATAACACTTCTTTACTTATTTCATCCTTGCCTTTCGTTGCCTTACTTAGCTTTGAAAACATTGTTCCATAGATTGGTCCCATGCTTCCACCAATATCTTCCACTAGGGTTCTTGATATGACTTTCATTGACTCTGTGAAGCTCATCTCTTCACTTAGTCTTTCTTTTGCCATCAAAAATCCCTTATTCATATTGACTCCATGATCCCCATCACCGGTTGCTCCATCGATTTCACTTAGATAACTTGCATTTACATGTATGGCTTCACATATGGCTAACGCAATCTTTCCTTGGTTCTCATTCTTTATGTATTCCATATCATTTCCTCATCTGCGTTAGACCAACGCATTCACATTCCATATCAAGGCATTCTTTTAATTCTTCATCAAGTTTCATCACGGTTAATGTTACCCCATTCATCTCTAACGATGTGAAATAATTCCCTACATAACTTCGATATACCACAATGCCTTTTTCCCTCATTAAATTCTCTACTTCATCGTAATAAATATATTGTTCCATGACTGGTGTTGCCCCTAATCCAGATACAAGTACAGCAACTTCATCTCCCTTTGTAAAAGGTACATCACCCACGACCATATCCACCATTTCTTTTGCCATTTCTTTTGCTGACCCTAGTTTTTCAATACGTACTCCTGGTTCTCCATGATGTCCTATTCCAAATTCCATCGTACCTGCTTTGATATCAAAGTTTGGTTTTCCATTGGCTGGTATTGTACAAGGCCCTAATCCTACACCTACACTTCTTGTATTATCAATTGCTTTTTGTGCAGATGCAATGACTTCTTCAAGAGTAGCTCCCATACTTGCTTTCGCACCCCCTACTTTCCACATAAAGATTTCTCCAGCTACTCCTCTTCGTTTCTGTATTTCTTCTTTTGGTGCACTTGCGACATCATCATTTGCGACTACTGTCTTTACCACAATGTCATCATCATCTGCCATATCCATTGCCATTTTCACATTCATGTTGTCGCCTGCATAATTTCCATACAAAACCGCAACTCCCATGCCTTGATCCACTTCACATATTGCATCATAGAAGCTTTTTGCTGTTGGTGATGAAAAGATTTCTCCTACTGCGACACCATCTACCATATGCTTACCACAATATCCAATGAAGGCTGGTTTATGCCCACTTCCTCCTCCAGTCACTACGCCTACCTTTTGTTTATCTTTGACTCCATTTGCCACGACAACACGGGGATTCTTTTTGCTAATATGAAGAATATCTTGATGACATTTCTCAAAGCCTTTTAACATATCTTCAACGACTCTATTGGGATCATTTATAATTCTTTGCATATTGTTCACCTCCTATCGATAGTTCTTTTCTATTTCCATGATTCTCTCTACTTTAGAGGTACTCTTACCTCCATCAAAGTTACAAGTTAACCAACGATCCAATAATAATTTCGCATATTCTGGAGCTATCACGCGCGCTCCCATACATAGAATTTGACAATCATTAGATCGTACACTACGTTCTACAGAAAACAAATCATGTCCTACTGCTGCACGAATACCTGGAACCTTATTGGCAGTAATTGCCATACCAATCCCTGTCCCACACAACAACAATCCTCTTTCACATGTTTGATCACAAATCTTTTGACATACAGAGTTCGCAATATCTGGATACATAGCAGGTTCTTCATTGAACACTCCTACATCTTCAATGCTATTTCCCGCCTCTATTAAATACGATTTCAAAGTTTCTTTTAGTTTATACGCTGCCTCATCACAGCCAATCACAATCTTCATTCTATACCTTCCTTTCCTTAAAAAAGCGAACCGCATTTATGTTACGGTTCGCTCACTCACCTACAGCTTCGTAATTGCGAATACCGTTTTCACAGGATGATTTTCAAAGTTTACTAACTGATATTTAACACCTGCTGGAATAAAGAAGGTATCTTCACATTCTAAGACAAAGCTTTCTTCTAAATCCACAAGATTAACAGTCACTGGACCTTCCACACAATATATTGCGGCATCACCCTCATGTGTATCAGGGTCGGAACATCTTGGCCCATATCCACCTGCTGGTAATATAAACTCTCCAAAATGACCATAGTCATTACTTGTGATAAAACGCATGAGCATTGGATGCTTTGTACCATGTACATTGTTGAGTTTTTCAAAATCACGTACCGCATATACTGCACCTGTTTTTCTAGCTTCACTTGGATCTACAGGCCATGAACCAATATCATCTGTACAACCTTGACGAGAGATATCTTGGATTTTATCACGCATATCTGGCAAGTTCGCATTGTTTACTCCTTTATAGAATTTTGTTTCTTCATCGCTTGGAATGACTGCTGGTGGAATTTGTTCACTCCATGCCTTTGGTGTGATGAAATATAGGATTCTTGCTTTTTCATTTGAGAAGTTATGACAACAATGCCACGCTCCTTCTGGCATGAACAAGCCTTCTCCAGTTTCCAAATACGCAAACTGTCCATTTCCACTACGCTGTAATACAGGACCATTTAAGATATAATAGGATTCATCTCCTGGATGAATATCCAATGGTGCAAATACACCACCTGGACCTAATTCATAAATACCAAGCATAAAGGTATCTGTAGTTACCATCGTAAATGTGTTATCCGATGTAAATGCGTTATTGGGTGGATATAAAGCAGTGGAATAATCCTGTTTACGAATCAACATTGGTTTCTTGTCTTCTACTTTAAATGGGAAGTTTCCCATGATATCAAATAATTTTGCCATTCTTTTTTCTCCTCTTATTCTTCCGTTGCTTCAACTGCTTTATTTTTCTTTAAGATAATGAGTAACGCTGCAGTAACTGCTCCTGCCACAATAAGAGCTAACAAGAATAGAATCACGTTATTTAATGCAAATAAAACGAACAATCCTCCATGTGGTGCTTTCATTGTTAAACCAAATACATAAGACAATGCACACCCTACACCAGAACCAACCATCAATGATGGAATAACACGTAATGGTTCTGCAGCAGCAAATGGAATTGCAAATTCAGTAATCATACCAAATGCACCTGCAAATAACCCAGGAACTGCAGCTTGATCTGATTTTGTAAATTTCTTTTTCGCAATTAAGATAGCAATAGCAAGTCCCAATGGAGGTGCCATACTTCCTACGAAGTTTGCAGCCATTGGCATATAGTTTCCTGTATCCATAGCAGCTAATGCGAATGCATATGCAACCTTATTACAAGGACCACCCATATCAAAGGCAAGCATACAACCTTGGATAATACCAAGTAATACTAAGTTTCCAGTTCCCATATTATTTAAGAAATCTGTTAATGCGCCAGTAACTGCCGCAATTGGAGTACCTACAACATAGAACATCAATAAACCGATGATACCAACACCTAACACAGGAATTACCAAGGTTGGCAATAAAGAACGTAGACTTCCTGGAACAGGAATTTTCTTCAATAAGTTCACTAAATACCCAGCGATGATACCAGCAATCAATGCTCCTAAAAACCCAGATGCTTGACCAAGTCCCCATGGATCGGTAGCCATCCAACCACCAACCATACCAACAGCAATACCTGGTTTATCAGCAATGCTATATGCAACATAAGCACCTAACACTGGAACCATAAGACCAAATGCAGCTTTTCCTAACCAGAATACAGTAGACGCAAAGTTTTCACCTTGTGCAACTGAATTTGGAATGTCATATCCGCCTAAAGCAAACCCCAGAGCAATCATAATTCCCCCAGCAATAACAAATGGAAGCATGTAAGAAACACCAGTTAATAGCGCCTCTTGTATTTCATGTAATTTTTCTTTCATTTTCTTTTCTCCTTTTCTTTACATTTCTTCAAAGATAATATTTGGATCTTTAATCACCGCATGAGGTGTCGTTTTTTTCGTCTTTTCCTCATACCCCTTAAAACGATCAGATTTAGAAATCCCTACATCATTTGCGAAGATAATCAAATCTGCTTCTGCAATTTCTTTATCTTTTAATTTATTTTCAATCCCTAATGCTCCCTGCATTTCTACCTTACATTCATGCCCTTTTTCTTTGCATATTTTTTTGATTGCTTCGGCAGCCATATAGGTGTGTGCAATCCCTGTAGCACAAGACGTAACTGCGACTATTTTCATACATTTCACCTCTTATTCGTTACGTTTTTTCACTTCTTCTAATAATTCTTCATATGTTTGACAATGTTCTAGTACATCTATGAAATCATCATGTACTAATAGACCAGCTAGTGTTGCTAAAACACGCATATATTGTTCACCACTTTGTGTTCCAGCAATTGCTAACATGAACACGTATTTTACTTCGCCTTCTTCGCCATTTGTTTTATATATAAATGGTTCTTTACAGCGACAGAAACCGATGCCTGATTGAAGTACTTGCTCACATTTCCCATGAGGAAGACCAATATAGTTTCCCATATAGGTTGGACCTAGTTCTTCTCTATCCAATAAGGAACGAATATAGGCATCTTTATCGCTTACGATACCGGCTTTCACAAAACGTTCTGCCATGTAATCAAACATTGCTTCCTTCGATGAAAATGGTTCATGATCTAATACCACTGCCTCCTGTATGAAGACCTCTGCTAAATTTACGTGTTCCATAAGCAATTATTTTCCGTTCAAGAAGACCGTCATTACTTGTTTTGCATATTCTTTCATGAATGTATAACTTTCTTCTTCTACTTCGTGCCAGAAGGCTTTTCCATCTCGTTCATTTAAGTATTCTTGAATATGTTTGCTACATGCGGTTGCCATATAACTGTAGTAGTTAACTTTTGAACATCCTGCGCTAATTGCTGCACGCACTTGATCATCATCAACTCCACTTCCTCCATGCATTACCACACGTGAATCTTTTGGCATCAACTTACGAATTTCTTTTACACGTTCAATATCTAGTAGTGGTGGTTCTGCATAAATTCCATGCGCTGTACCGAAACATACAGCAAGTGCATCCACGCCTGTTTCTTCTGCAAACTGTGCAGCTTGTTTTGGATCTGTAAATGTCTTCTTGATTGTTTCATGTGTCCATCCAACAACTTCACCACCATGTGAATCTTCTTCTGTACTTGTCATTATCCCTAATTCTGCTTCTACTGTGATATCTAAATCATGAGCAATCTTTGTAAACTCTTTTAGTTTTGCCATATTCTCTTCAAATGGCAGAGCACTTAAATCATACATAATACTACTAAAGCCACAACGAATGGCACGCATTACAAAGTTGTAATCACTACCATGATCCAAATGTACACACACTGGAACTTTCGCTTGTTTTGCATAAGCTACCATTTGTGGCCCAATGGATTCAATTGGAATCAATGGATCATGTACTTGTGCATGGTCTATGATAATTGGTACGTTTAATTCTTCTGCTGCATCTACGACCGCTCTTAATGTTTCTAAGTTTGGTGTGTTGATACATCCAATCGCATATTGCCCTTTTTCTGCTTCTTCTAAAATCTGTTTCATGTTTACTAACATTGTTACATTCCTCCTCTTTTCTTTCTAGTAACCTAGTTCATCTGCAATTTTGGTAAGGTTCGCAAGACCTTGTACTGCCAATTCTTCTCCTGTATCCGCAAATTTACGCCAAATTGCACAATTTGCATTCAACTCTTCAAAGCTTGGATCAAAAGATTCAATTACACATGGTCCGTTGTATCCAATGTCATGAAGAGCTGTGAAGAACTCAACCCATGGTACCAATCCAGTACCTGGAATTCCTCGATTATTTTCACAAACATGAACATAACCAAGATATTCTTTTCCACATGTTTGTACCGCTTCACGATAGCTTGTTTCTTCTCGTATCATATGGAAACAATCCAAATGGACACCCATATTACCAGTACCAACATCCTTACAATATTGAACTCCATCTTCTGCAGTGTTGATAAAATGTGTTTCAAATCGATTGACTGGTTCTACACAAATACGTAATTCTGGATATGTTTCTTTTGCATATTGAGCAACTTCACGTATCGCTTCCACAGAGTTTTTCCACTCTATCTCAGTTCTTGGTTTCCCACTTAAGCAACCCCATCCAGCATAATTTACACCACCAAGGATGTTAGATCCTAAGGCCTTGTTGATATCCACTAGAGTTTTAAGGGAGGCAATTCCCGCTCTACGTATAGAAGCATCTTCTGATATCAAATTAGTATCTGCGCCTAAGGTTGTTGTCGTAACTACTTCTAACTTCGTTTTTGCTAATTCATTGATTACTTCTTCTGTTGGAAATGTTTCAGGGTGTGCAATCGCAATATCGATGACTTTAAATCCAAGTTCATCCGCTTTTTGAATCACCCATAAATCTTTTTTGGAAAATACTTCACTCCAAATAAAGGTGTCTACACCAAATTTCATCTTTTCATTAAACCACCTTTCTTCATGCAAGAATGTTTGAATGCGCTTTCAGTTTTTCTTTACAACCCTAGTTTAATATAAGTCACTACACATTTTCCACTTTCAAAAAACCTCATTTTGCACGAACCTTCGTTCAATTTTAAACGAAATTAAAAAAAAGCGATAAACATCACCTATAATGACTGTTTATCGCAAAACTTATTCTTCATATTTTCATAATTTAATCTTGAAACTCGTGTTTTATACCATTATTTCTTAACGTTTTAATTCCCCAATATCTTCAATCGCAAGAAAAATATCATGTTTATTTCTGGCATGTAATATTTGTTGAAGTCGTTGTTGATCATCGATCAAGGCATAGAATTTCGCAAAGAATTCATATATTTCTTTTGGGTCTTCAAGTTCAACTGCGATGATAAAAACAATTTCAACCTTTTCTTTTTCATTCCAATCAATCGGGCGATCAAGTTTAAATACAGCAACCCCACTTCGATAAATTTCCTTTTTATATCCATGCGGAATCGCTACACCATTTCCAATTGCTGTAGAAATAAAGTTTTCACGTTGCATGAGAATATCATAAAATTTCTCAGTTGTATAACCCTGCTGTGATAACAACTTCACTCCTTTTTCAAATATATCTTCTTTCCGTTTTGCCTTAAAGTTAAAACAGATCAAATCTTCATTGAATAATTGTTGACTTCTAGTTAGAATTTTCTGTTTAATACGCTGCTTGTGTTCAACTTCACGCGCTATTAAATCCAAATCATAGGAGTCTACACGACGAGAAATCTTTAGAACATTTTCTTGTTCCATCAAAACAGTCGTTAAAACAATATCATATGTGTCCACATATTCTTCTTTGAAGTCTTCTGGGTGAATTGTATCTTTGATGGCTATATTAGATATACTTCTTCGTATCTTATTTTTGAGATAGGTTGCGGTATTTTCATCAAAGGATGTAATCATCAAGATACTTAGTTCATCCGTTACATCTTCAATTGCATTATCGATTAACATTACGATATATACAATATCATTCTCTGTAAATTTCACATGTAATGATGTTTCTAATGTTTCCACATTTGCGAGCACAATTCCATATAAGCTTGGTAATTGTTGTTTTACATCATACTTTAAATAGTTGCTGTTAATGGTTTGATAACTCTTTTGCATTTTCTTTTTCTTAAATAATAACGTAATATCGTTAATCAAATTTTTATTAACTAAGATTTTACGATTCATTATGATATTTTGTAAATAGTCTAGAAATTGTCTTGCTGTTTGTTCATATATTTCATCATCTAGGAAGCTATCACTCAATGCATCTTCATATGCACCATACAGCGTAAACTCTGCTGCCATACAACGTATCTCTTGTTTCAAATCTATGTTATCTTCCTGTATTTCACTATATAACAAATGCTTTGCTGCTTCGATTGTCGCATCTACCACACGACAACTATGTAAAAGAGTATGTTCTTTGATTACATGATATTCCTTAATTCGGTAGATAGAAACACATATGTACTCCATCAATTGGATAAAGGAAACATCTTCAAAATGATAATCCAATTTGTGTTCTTCTTTCAACAGCAAATTTTGGATATGATAAATATCAATGTCACTATATATTTTTCTGAAATAGTTGTAAAACGTTTTTGACACTCGAAAGTCTAAATCATCAGGACGTCTTAAGTCCATTTCCATATTATCCATTAAAGAAGAGTTATTATAGATGATTGCTTGACGTATATCGAATTCTTTTCCTTCTATCATAACGCCACGATTACGGATACGAATCAAACTAATATCAAAGAAACCAAGCCATTTTTCAATAGACTCAAGATCCTTAATGACAACATTCTTTCCAACCCCTAAATCATCCGCAAATATCTGTATGGTATAATCACTTTCACCTTGAAATAGTATTTTTAAAATATAATTTCTTCTATAGTTGAAAGATGTTGCTTTATCACGTTGTTCATCGATCAATTCATATAATGCATTTTTTTGTTCCTCACTACATTCCAACAAAAGACCTTTTCCAGATATTGAATTCAATGTCGCATGACAAGAAGAAATAATCGCTCTTACTTCTTTCATATTATGTTTTACACTTGATTCCGACATTCCTATTTCTTTTGCTATTTCTTTGGATGTAATAGGTTCCTTGCATTTTAATAATAGCTTAATGGTCTTCTCACTAATTGCTTCTATCATTATGTTCTCCTATTTACCTCCACCATTAAGTCCCCGTTTTCTTTAGTATACACAAATAGAAAACATAAGGCAATTCAGAATTTCATAGGAAGACAATAAAATTGTTCATCTTAATTATTTGATTCATCGTTATGTAATTTTCTGCATTTGTATCTCTTGATTTTCAATATAGTACCTAGTTTCAAACACCTCTTCTATGAACGTTCGATCATGTGATACAGAAATAATACAACCTTGATATTTCTTCAAAACATCTATTATCACTGGTGCACTTAAAGGTGACAAATTACGCGTTGGCTCATCCAACAACAAAACATTACACTTTTCTTTGATAAACCTAAGTATATAAAGTTTTGCCTTTTGACCCTCGCTTGTATTTTTTATAGGGTGGAGCATTTCCTCCGAAGTAAACTTCATCGAACCTAGTAAATCTCTACATCTTGTAATATCTTCTTTATCTCCAGATGTCATTAAAAATTCAATAGGTGTCTTAGACATATCCATTAAGTCTGCGTAATTTTGTGGCATATACCCTAAACAAATATCACTTCTTTGTTTTAATCTATTGTGCATATCCTTCATCAAGATACTCTTCCCACATCCATTATCTCCAATAAAAACAACTTTATCTTTACCCTTCACTAAGATATCAATATCTCGTATCAGAACACGCTCTTCTATCATGAGTGTATCCATTTGAAGTTCGAGAATTATCTTTGAAGAAATTGCATTTACATCTTCAAAAAAGATTTGTATCGCTTCTTCTGTAGAATCCACTTTACTGTAGCTTTCTTTTTCAAAACGTTTTTCTTGTGACTTTATGTTCGACATTTTACTCTTTAATGATGCCGCAACACCAGGATTTCGTACCGTATCGTTTAAGGCATCATGTACAGCATTCATTTGATCGTTAAGCTTTATCTTTCTCTTGGTATATTCTTGTTTCTCTTTATGCGCAACTTGTATATCTTTCGTTAATTTTGAATGACGTTGAGAAACATATTCATTATACGTTCCTCGATATACAGTGTATCTACACTTACTTTGTTTGTTTACTTGTTCAAAATGCAGAATTACATTTGCCGCATTATTTAACAAGGTACTATCATGCGATATAAACATAATCGGAAGATTGCTTTCTCTGATAAAATTTTCCATCCACTCCAACGTGTGAATATCTAAATCATTGGTAGGTTCATCTAACAATAGTAGGTCCACATGGGATGCTAGTAACTTCATCATCTGTACCTTTACTTTTTCCCCACCACTTAAAGAATTCATGATTTGTTCGTTTTGTAAAACAGACACATTCAATTTTAAATCTTTACATAATATTTCTAGTTCTTTTAAATCATTATAACGTTCATATGGGATATCTTCTTCAGGTTTATTTTTTAATAAATACTCAAACACAGTACAATTCATCCATGCTTGTGGTAATTGTTGTGGTAAATATCCAATATGTTTAAAATCGCTTTTTATATCTCCGCTCATAACCATATAATCTTCAATCCATGCTTTGTCATAGATTGCCTTAAGAAAAGTGGACTTTCCATTCCCCTCTTCTCCTATAATCCCTACTTTGTCTTGATTTCCTAGGGAATAATTAAAATTCTCGATAAAAATATGATTTTTTAAATCTTTTAATGTTATGTTTTTAAATGTAAGCATGATGTCACCTCCAAAAGAAAAAGAACTATAAAGTTCTCATACACACTTGAAGGTTATGAGCAAATAGATAATGATCAAATAAACAAATATTATGATGTGTTGTTTTCATTATCTATTTCTTCATCTTTTCACACTCCCTACGTTGTTTTCATTATAACAAAAGTAGGACGATAGTTCAATTGTTCTTCTTCAACTCTTCACTTACGATTTGTAATGTAATCCCCTCATGATAAACAACTTAAGAACTTTATACTTATCAATTCAACTTTCCCAAAGCTTCCTCATAAGATTCTACTTTGTATACTTGAAAATATTTTTGGAATTCTTTACTCCATAAATCTATCTCATCTTCAATCATTGGAACTTTCTGCAAAATGAAAACACATATTTTACAAGAAGATTGAGCCATATCTGGTAATAAAACTTGAAATCCCCATTCTATATCTTCTTTTTCATCTTCAAACCCATTGAGAGCATCTATTACAAAGTTACTCCCCTCATGAAGCTTAAGTAAATTAGAAGCGAACATTGTTGGCTTTCTATAGTCTTCAAAAGAACAGAATTTCTTCCATGTCAAAAGAACTACGTTGTCTTTTTTCAAATAAACTACATCACAAAATTCAGAACGAAATGTATTTTCCATAGGACACCTCCATTGTTTGGTCCATAATAACCTAATTCTAACACAAATTCAATTATATAATGAAAAACTACCAATTCGAAGAAGTGACGGATTGTAGAATAAAGTTACATTATTTTTATTTTTGTTCTTCTAAAAGAAAATCAATGATATTTATTGCCTTGATTCCTTCATAGGACTGAATGAAGCTCTTGTCCATAGACAATACAATTTTCTCATAATTGTCATCAATCAATCTTAAAGGGCGAAGTTCTCGTTCTCTAGTGGCTTCTCCAGACATAGTTTCGCATACTTGAATATAGCGTTTTTCGTTTGGTTTCTCTGCTATGAAATCCACCTCAGTTTCACCTATTTTACCAATAGATACACGATAATCTCTGCGAATCAATTCAAGAAAAACTATATTTTCTAATATGTGTCCGCGATCGACATCACGGTATCCAAGCAACATGTGACGAAAGCCTAAATCTATAATATAGTTTTTTCCTAACGTTTTTAAAAGTTGTTTCCCCTTAATATCATACCTACTTACAGGATAGAAAATATAGGCACTTTTCAACATTCCAATATACTTATCGACAGTTTTTCCTGCTATACTGCGTTTCCCTTTATTATAGTCAAGATCACCTTCGTTTAAGAGAACATTTCGAATATTGTTTGGAGATGTAACACTGCCAATATTATCTGCAAGAAACGTCACTAATTTGCTTAGCAAAACTTGATCAGTGGCTTTATTTCTCTCCAATACATCCCGTAAAATAACCGTGGAATATATTCCCTCCAACACTTCATTTACTCGTGCCGTATTAAAATTAAACTGTTTTAAAATTGGCATACCACCAAACTCTAAGTATTTTTGAAATTTATCCTCTATAGTTAAACTAGGATCAAAATTATAAAAGGTCAAGAATTCAGCAAACGATAATGGTAATAAGCGTATCTCAACATACCTACCAGAGAGCAAGGTTGAAAATTCCGTTGAGAGTAAATAGGCATTTGAGCCAGTGATATAAATATCTACATCAAAATCCAAGCGAAAAGATTCGATTGCCTTTTCCCATCCAGTTACAACCTGTAGTTCATCAAAAATCAAATAGTTCTTTTCACCTTTTACAATATGATGACTCACATAATCATAAAAAGCAAGGTATTCTAGCAAATCTCTATGCTTTAAGGATTCCATGTTCATGTGCAAGATATTTTCATTCTTAACACCACTACCTAATAAATAATCCTCGTACAAATCCAAAAGAGTGGATTTACCACAACGACGTATTCCTGTAACAATTTTTACAATGTCTTTATCTTTAAACTCAATGAGTTTATTCAAATAGATGGGTCTTTCTATACGTTCTGTCATCTTGAACACCTCAATTCTTATCTACTATTAGTATAGGTTAATATAAGTTCTTGGTCAATAGTTTTCGACCTGTAAGTATAAAACTTTTTATTATAAAAATTTTTATACTTATAAGTCGAAAAAAATACTATTTTGTATTATGAACCAATTGAAAGGGAATACCTTACGAATAAGACGATATGCTTGTCTTCTCTTAAAAAAAGACATCATACATTCTTGTATCATGTCTTTTACGTTTATTCAAAGATTGCTTTTAAAGTATGTTCTCCGTTCATTGTGACAAGTGTGTCTTTAGTAATCATCATACCATCGTATTGCCAACCGATAAATGTTGCTCCATCTTTTTCAGGAGTAGGAAGAGCACCATAAGGCTCATGGAATACAACATCTCTACCAGAAACATCTTCATCATTCACAGTACCACCATTCAAATCAAACATGATATGAATCTTTGATGGTGTCCATTTCGCATACAATGTAATACTACCTTCCACGGTGTCTTTTTGAAGATCCCAAGATTTAGTTAAATCTTGATCTTGATACCATCCACCAAATTCATAACCAGTTTTTGTCGGTGTAGATACTTCCACTACATCCCCATATTTATTATGCACTTCTTTGATTGGCTCTCCACCATTTACCTCAAAACTAGTCGTATAGCTACTTGTAGAAGATAAATACATAACTACTACAATAAGCGCAGCTACCAATCCTATAATAATATAGTTCAGTGTTTTTACGGATGCTTTCACACCACGATAAAGTCCTCCACCATTTCCCCAGTTCTTTACTTTTTTTCCTGTTTCTTCTTTTACGCAATCTTTTTCATCCACGTTATCTACTTCCTTACTAAATATTTACGCATATCTACCGCACAAGCGATAAGAATAATCAAACCTTTGATAATATATTGCATATTAGCATCGATACTTAAGAATGTCAAACCAACGAAGATCAATCTTAGTAAGACAACTCCCATAATAACACCACGAATTTTACCAATACCACCAACGAAGGATACTCCACCAATAACACAAGCTGCGATTGCATCAAGTTCATAGTTTAATCCTGTAGCTGCTGTATTGGATCCAATACGTGCAGATTCAATGAATCCTGTTACACCATACATGATACCAGCTAATACGAATACAAGGATAATTGTTTTCGCAACATTTACTCCGGATACATTTGCTGCTTCTGGATTAGATCCAACCGCAAACATATTCTTTCCAAATTTTGTTTTATTCCAAATAAACCACATAATTGCAGTAATGATTAGTGCATACCAGACAAAGTTAGGGATCCCTGTTCCACCAATGGATATCACAGAGCCTGTTATTACGGTTGAGAATCCTATATCCAGTCCTGAAATGGATTGTCCTTGATTGGTACCAATCATTAAATACATCAATAATAAACCGTATACGATCAACTGTGTAGCTAATGTTACAATGAATGGATGTAGACTAAACTTCGCTACACAGAATCCATTTACTAACCCCACCAGGGCACCAATTGCCAATACCAATATCAATACTACTAAAATAGGCATTGTTTCTAAATCCATAAACATCTTGTTTGCATAACCTGTTGCCTGTAATAGGGATGCGGCAACACACGCTGTTAAACCAACAATACGTCCTGCGGATAAGTCGGTACCTGTTAATACAATACATCCGGCAATACCTAATGCAATTGGTAAGTTGGCTGCAGATAAAGAAATAATGTTAATTACAGAATTCTTTGATAAGAACATAGGGCTCTTGATCTGAATGTATATGATAGCAATGATCATAAATATATATAAAGAATTATTAATGAGGAATTCTTTGATATATGACACTTTATCTTGCTTTTCTAATGCGATAAAATCATGATATTGCTGTGTTATTCTACTAAATATTTTTGTCATATCTTTGTTCTCCTTTACACATATTTGGTAGCAAGAGCCATAATCTCTTCTTGCGTTGTATCTTTTGCGACTACTTCTCCAGCAACTTGTCCACCAGACATTACCAGTATTCGATCACATACACCTAATAATTCAGGCATTTCTGAGGAAACCATAATCACGGCTTTTCCTTTGCTAGCAAGCTCAATAATCAATTGATAAATTTCATATTTAGCACCAACATCAATTCCTCGAGTTGGTTCGTCTAATAATAATACATCTGGATTTGTTAACAACCAACGTCCAAGAATTACTTTCTGTTGGTTTCCTCCAGATAGAGCACGTATCTGTGTCTTTTGAGAAGGCGTTTTAATTTTCAAGGAATTGATAGCCCAAGCAGTATCAGCTTTCATTTGTTTATTTTCTAGATACAAATGAGCTTTACGATAACTATTTAAGTTGGAAATCGTCGTATTCTCTAAAATCGTAAGAATACTAAAGATACCAGTTGCTCTTCGCTCTTCCGTTAATAATGCAAATCCATTTTTCACAGATTCCAAAGAGTTCTTATTCTTAATAACTTTTCCATCTAAAGTAATCGTTCCTGATTTTTTACTCATGGTTCCAAATAAGGTTTCTAATACTTCTGTTCTACCAGCACCATCTAATCCTGAAATCCCCAAGATTTCTCCACGGTTTACATGGAAAGATACATCTCTTATGTTATTATACATTCCAGTTAAACCTTCCACTTCTAAAATCTTTTCTCCTACTTCATTTAATTTTGGAGGGAAACGATTGGTTAGTTCACGACCAACCATCAGCTTAATGATTTTATCCATGGTTAAATCTTTTGCGGCTTCTGTAGCTACCCATTTGCCATCTCGCATAATAGTAACTTCATCAGATATTTGTAAAATTTCTTCCATCTTATGAGAAATATAAACGATACCACATCCACGATCTCTTAACATATTGATAATTTTAAACAGTCTTTCAACTTCTTGTTCATTCATAGAGGATGTAGGTTCATCAAATACAATAATTTTAGAATGATAGGATACTGCTTTTGCGATTTCTACCATTTGTCGATTGGAAACAGACATGGTACTCATAATACGTTTTGGTTCTACTTCAATACCCAAATCATTAAAGATTTCTTTTGTGTCTTTATACATCTGAGATTCTGATGTCATTATTTTAAATTTCGTAGGGTATCTTCCCAACCAAATGTTATCCATAACATTTCTTTTCAATGCTTGGTTTAATTCTTGATGCACCATGGCAACCCCATGTTCCAAAGCATCTTTTGAATTCTTAAAGTTAATTTCTTGACCTTCTAAAATAATGGTTCCAGCATCTTTAGAATACATCCCAAAGAGGCATTTCATCAATGTGGATTTTCCCGCACCATTTTCCCCCATCAAAGCATGCACAGATCCTCTTTTAACAGTCAACGAAACATCATCTAGCGCTTTTACTCCAGGGAACTCTTTACTAATGTTTTTCATTTCTAATAAAACATCGCTCATACCTTACCTCCTTGCCTATAAATTAGAAATGGGACATTCATTTCTAAAATGTCCCATTTGCTACTTTTAGTTCGTTATTCTCCTAAATATTGTGCGTACGCAATACGGATTTTAGCAACATCTTTGTCAACATTGTAATCTTTAGTTCCATCCATTAAAGCTTTATCACCATTTGCATTTCCTACTAACAATGCGATAGCTTTTGCCATACCTTCAGCATCTTGTTTGATAGTTCCATGCATTTTACCAGCTTTAATTAAATCTTTTGCAGCATCTGTAGCATCAACACCAAATACAGGAATGAATTTATCTCCACCAGTGTTGTATCCAGCTGTAGCAAGTGCAGTTACAACACCTTCAGCCATACCATCATTGTTACAGATTGCTAATTCGATCATGTTTTTGTTATCTTCGCTATAAGAAGATAATGCAGTACCCATATATTCAGTTGCAGCTTGTGCAGACCATTTACCTTCTTTGTCTACTAAATATTTGTCAGTGTTTGCAGCATCGTAGAATTCTAAAGCAGGTTTTCCAGCATCTGCTAATACTTTGTTAGCATCTTCTACAGAATATTGTGTACGATAGATTGCTTCTTTGTTTCCTTTTTCACCCATCATCATGATGTATGAAATTTTACCATCTTTGTTTAAGTCATATTTTTCGTAGTTCTTTAATAAGAATTCACCAATCATTTTACCTTGTAAGTGTCCTGCTTCAGCAGCATCTGTACCTACGAAAGCACATTTTTCATAAGATTTAACAACTTCGTTAGAAACTTCACGGTTGAAGAAGATTACAGGAATATCTGCTTTTTTAGCTTCTGCAACGATTCCATTTGCCGCATCATCAGAACTTGTATTTACGATATTTACGACTAATACTTTAGCTCCTTTAGTGATTGCTGTTGTAACCTGTTCAGTTTGTGTTGTTTGGTTATTGTTTCCATCGTAATCTTGGAAATCAATACCAGCATCCTTTAATTGTTTGTCTAATGCAGTACGAACTGTAGAGATATAAGTGTCAGAGTAATTGTAGTATAATACTGCAACGTTTCCATCACTTCCACCCTTTTCACTATCACTTCCACCACATCCTGTGAGCGCTACTCCCATGCACACAGCCATAGCGCCAGTGATTAAAAGCTTAAAAATCTTTTTCATTATGTTTCCTCCTCTATTTCTTTTACCTGTTTACATTCTAATTCTTTTCAAAGATTACAGGAATATAAAATCTTATGATAAAGAGGTAAAATTCTATGAAAACGTTTACTATAGTAAAAAATCCTCCCATATAGGGAGGATTAATGGAATGGAAACACAATCTTTTGAATCTCTTTATCAAACATATTTTCTTTATTTAAGAGGACTGTCTTTGTATAGGTGATATCCTCTTTCAAGCTTTTTCTATGGATGATACGTTGTGCTTGTTCAACACCTAAATATCCCATTACAAAAGGGTTTTGAACAATTAAGGAATCAACTTCTCCCGTTTCCAACATGCCAACAGAAACAGGATTGTTATCAAAACCTACCACAAATATTTCATCCATTAAAGATTCTTCTTTTACTGCATACCCAACACCTAAGGTCGTCCATTCGTTAAATGTTACCAAGGTGTTGATATCTGGGTGCTCTTTTAAGAGTTTTTTTGTATTTCTTGTGGCAGATTCTGTATTCGATTGCACGTTAATTGTATAAATGGATTGAATTGCGGGATGATCCTTAATTGCACTTTTAAATCCATTTTCTCTTTCTTGTCCATTTGCAGTATTTGCATCAAAATTTACAATTCCTACCACAATTGGTTTTTCATTTTGAGAAATAATAGCTTCTCCTGCCATCTTACCAGCCACAGTATTATCTGTCGTAATACGAGAACTAACTCGATCACAATTCACATCGCTATCAATGATAATGACAGGAATACCCGCATCGATTGCTTCCTCAACTGGATCTACTAGTTTGTTGTAATCAATGCTTGATAATACAATTGCATCTACATCATTTTTGATTGCTTTGTATATCATATCCACCTGCGTTTTATAATCTTCTTCATTATCTGGTCCCATATAGTTAAGTTCAATATTATATTCTTTACTTGCGGCATTTGCTCCAGATTGTACGGATTTGAAAAACTGTGAGGTGGTAGACTTTACAATGAGTGCAACCTTTAATTTTTGATTTTGAGAGGTACAACCACTACAACATAAACATAATAAGGTAACTAGTCCAATTACTTTTATTCTACGCATATGTATCCTCCATGATTGCAGGAATGCGAATGATAATACTCGTTCCTACATCCAGTTCACTCTTAACGGTGATTCCATACTCATTTCCAAAATAAATTTTGATTCTATCGTTCACGTTCTTTACTCCAATTCCCTTACTATCTGTCAATTCTTTACGAAGTATATTTTCTACTTGTTCTTCACTCATACCAGCACCATTATCACGAATTACAAACACTATATCATTCTCTTCTTTCTTTACAGAAATATAAATTTCTCCTTCATCTACCATTCTAGAAATACCATGATACAAAGCATTTTCAATAATAGGCTGTAATGTGATTTTATGACAAAAGTATGGAAGCACTTCAGAATCAATATCAAATTCATAAGTAAACTGATCTTTATATCGATAACTTTGTATCACAAGATAATTTTGTGCGTGCTGTATTTCTTTTTCAATAGGTATTAATTCGTATCCCTTTGAAATACTAATACGGAACAACTGTGCCAAGGCCCCAACCATACGCACCGCATCTTTACTCTTATCTCGTTCACACATCCATTGAATGGAATCCAAAGTATTGTATAGGAAGTGCGGATTAATCTGTGCTTGTAAAGCTTTTAGTTCCGTCTTCCTTAGGATGATTTCTTCTTTCTTTACACGATCCATCAATTCCTGAATTTGCACGACCATATGTTCAAAGGATTGTGAGAGTTGTGTAAATTCACTTACCCCTTGTATTGGTGCGTACTTAAAATCAATGGTGTTCTTTTCAAATTCGTGCATCGCAAAAACGAGTTTTCTTACAGGTGCCGTTAACTTCTTTAACAAGATGTATACTAAGATAGAAGCCAATACAACAATGACACCTAATATTTTCATCATGTTTTGAGTAGCACTTGCCATATTGGCATCTACAAGTTCATTCACATAGCTAACACCAACAACCTTCCAATGAAAGTTCGTAATTTCCTTTGTAGAATAAATCACACCATCTTTTACTTTGGCAGAATCCCATGTTGTATTCAACACTTCTTCATCTTCCGATTTAATATCTAAATAAATAAGTTGTTGTAAAGGATGATAGACAATATTCCCCCTACTATCTACGATAAAACAATAGCCATGTTGTCCAATTCCAACTTCATCAATGGCAGAACCCATGGAGGAGAACTCGATATCCATCGCAACATAAACTTCACTTCCATAACTTCCCGACCATTTTTTCTGTGTGATTGTAACAACCCATGGATATTCATCTTTTACAATGTTTTGTACGTGTGGTGATGAAATGCTAAAATCATTTCCAGCTTGTAAGGAAAGCTTTTCAAACGATAAGTTATTTTCAATCTTATCCTTCAATCCACTCTTTCCACCATATTCTAGAATATTTCCTTGTTCATCATAAATCATAATTGAAACAATGTCATGATTGATATCCGTCATCGTTTGCATATATTCTTTAATAGTTTCTCGATCGTTAGCTTGTGTTACCACACTCACTATATTATTCATATTCGCTTGTACATTAGCTGAATAATTCGATATCGTACTTGATACTTGTGTGATTGATTGTTCCGCATTGGTTTGCGCAATGGACAACAAGGAATCCTTAAAGACTTGAAAAAATGAGAGTGTTAAAATAATCGCTGCCGTAACCACGGTAGAAATCACAAACAACATCAAATAGAAAGATATGGATATATTCTTAAATTTAAACTTTTTCATTGGCCTGTTGCTCTCTCATCTTATTTGGAGACATGCCAAACTGTCGTTTAAAACAATAACTAAAATAATGCTGATCACTATAGCCACATTGTTTGGCAATCTCCAATATTTTCGCAGAGGAGTAAACGACCTTTTCTTTCGCAACTTCCATGCGTTTTTTCGTTAACAAAACAACAAAGCTCTCTCCTGTTATTTTCTTAATAAGTGCACTTAAATAACTAGCACTAATAAATAATTTCTCACTTGCCATCGTTAAACTAAATTCTTCCTTACCATATTCCTGATTGATCAATTCCATCAATTCATCACAGATAACTTGTCCATTTAAACGATTTTGTTTATTGATAGCATCTTTACATAAAATGCAAAAATCTCGAATATCTTTCTCTTTTTCTTCAATGGTATGTTTCGACAATAATGATGATAACGCACTTGCCTTCGCTAAAAAATCATTAACGGATGAGTCATCACATAGCGCTCGAACCAATGTACAAGTTCTCGATATAATATGCATAATCAATAAATCTATATCAGCATGTACACTTGTTTTTTTAAATACATCAGAAATATAAGCAATAATATCTTCACTGCGATTGGATTTCATCAATTTTTCTAGTTCTATGGATACCATTTCTATATATTCAAATGGTAGTGTATCTTTACGTTCGATATCCTTTATAAAACTTAAATTGCGACTAGAACCAATACCATATTCAATCGCACTACAAGCTTCGCTATAGGATGCATGAACCTTCGTTAGATCATGTACCACACTTCCTACACCGATATAACAATCTTGACTCATAACGCGTTTTGTCGTTTGTATAATTTCATTGGTAATAATATTGATATACTTATCAATTTCCCATTCCATACCACCTAATAAAGATACAATTTTTCCATGCGAGTAAAAGGAACCACAGTTTAGATGTTTTCTTGCGATAGCATCCAATGCATGTACATGAGAAGGTCCTGTTACTAACTCTTTTTGTGTATTGGATATGCGTGACACCATAACTACATAACATGTTTTCTCATCTGTATAATTGCTAAGATGTAATTCTACAGCTAGTTTATCATGCAATTGTTTTTCTTCTAGGGATTGTTGAGACATAGCATCACTATCCAATACTAATGTCATCAAAAATTGTTCCATACGCAATTGAAAAATATCCTGATTTTGTGGATTTATAAAAAGCTTTTGTCGCTCATCCATAGTCTCTCGAATATCTTTTAATTCTCCATTTAACTGCTCACTAGAAATGGGTTTCAATAAGTATTTTATTATATTATACTGTATTGCTTGTTGGGCGTATTGAAAATCATCATACCCACTTAAAAATGCAATTTGCATAGAAGGTCTAATCTCTCGTACTCTTCTTGCTAATTCAATACCACTAATAAATGGCATTTTTATATCCGTTAATAATAGATCGGGTTCTAGCTTTTCCACAAGGTCCAATGCCTCTACCCCATTTTCTGCTTCACCAATAACTTCAAATCCAATCTTCTCCCAATCAACGGTTTCAATGATTGCTCGGCGCAGTTCAAATTCATCATCCGCTACGACGACTGTGTACATACCATCACTCCCTCTTCCTTGCTTCCTACCTATATTATAACTACGAACCTCATGACTGGCAAAAAAGATTAAGAATCTGTAATACTCACTTTCTTAATCTTTTTACCATCATACAAAAGTTTTAAATAACCTTAACTCCACCACAAGGACGAATCTTTAATATATAACAAGAGCCTTCTCCAAAGATTGCTTCCATTTGTTCTTTATAAGCACATAATAATTCTTCTGGAACAAATGCTTGAATTGTACCAGCAAATCCACCACCATGAACACGGCTTGCTCCAGCACCATTTAACACCTGTTCACTAGCCGCAAGTGCTACGGATATATTTTGTTCACTTACAATCTGTAAAGAGTATACATTCTGTAAAAACTTAAATGAACTATTTCCAGAAGCAATGACCAACTTCTTAAACGCATCAAAATCAAATTCTCTTAATGCTTTTACTTCTTGTACGACACGTTGATCCTCTTCAAAGAAATGGAAGGCTCTAAGCACACAACGATCACTACAAGCTTTTCTTACTTCAGCAACTTGTTTACTAAATTCTTCATAAGAAACATCACGTAAAACTTCTTTTCCAAAATAGTTAGCGACCTTCTTCATTTCACTTGGAATATCAGCGTAATCACTCGTTAAATCCGCATGACTTCCTTTCGTATCTACGATACATAAACTGTGTTTATATGCATCGAAATCAAAATCAATCTTTTCTACGATAGGATTGGCTGTATCTTTAAAGTCAATTGTTACAAATCCTCCTACACTTGAAGCCGTTTGATCCATTAAACCACAAGGTTTTAAGAAAAAATGATTCTCTGCATATTGTCCTATTTTCGCAATCTCTACAGCATCAATTTTTTCTTCATTATATAACCCAGAAAGAATAGTCCCTAACAATACTTCAAATGCTGCAGAAGAAGATAAACCAGCACCTTCTAGAACATTACTTGTAAGGTACGCATCAAAACCACCTACCTGAAATCCTAGTTCCGCAATTCTTGCACATACTCCACGAATCAATCCTTCTGATTTACCAACTTCTTCTTGTTGCATTTGTAAGTTAGAGATATCGATAGGAGAGATATGAAATCCCTGAGATGTGACAGAAACAGTATTTGTATCACTCTTAGATACAATCGCAATGGTATCCAAGTTAACGGAAGCTGCTAATACACGACCATGTTGATGATCCGTATGATTACCACCTACTTCACTTCTACCAGGTGCGCTATAAATTTCTACATCACGATCTTCTCCATAAAGAAAAGTAAAGTTATCAATCGCTTCTATATATCTTTTCTTCTGTGCTTCCACAAGTGCTGAATCCACATAGAGATATTGTAATCTTTCATTTAATTCACCACGTTCAATCTTTGCTCTTAAATCTTTTACATTCATGTTTTTATTCTCCTTCAATTGTAAATGCAAATGTTGTTGTTGCTACATATTTTTCATTTTTACGTAATATGGTAGATGGATCTTTTTCAATATGGATGGCATTTGGTGCCGCTTGTGTTTCGATACAAACAGCTTCACGTTTATTGAAATACCAATGCTTCTTTCCTTCTAAAGTTCCATCTAAGAAATTGGATGTATATATTTGACAACCAGGTTGATTGGTGGATACTTCTAAGACTCTTCCACTGTTTGGATCTTTTAAAACCACAGCTGGATCAAATTCTTCGAAGATAAAATAATGATCATATCCTCCACCATAATTTAATTGTTCATCATCGATATCAATATCTCTACCGATTGGTTTGCTTTCATTGAAATCAAATGGTGAATGATGTACCGGACGATGCTTTCCGTTTGCACAACAATCTTCATCACAACATATGATTTCTTTCGCATGTATCATTAACTCATGATCTAAAATACTTCCTTTACCTGCTAGGTTAAAATAGGAATGGTTTGTAATATTAAGGATTGTATCTTGATCACATGTCGCTTCATACGTAGCAATTACTTTACTACCTTCCAATACATATGTAACATATACATCTAGATTTCCAGGGAATCCTTCTTCACCATCTTTTGATATATAGTGGAAACGAATTCCATCTTCTAATATGATATAATCAAAAACTTTAGCGTTGAATCCTTCAATTCCACCATGAAGAGTATTCTTTCCATTGTTTCTAGGCAACGTATACGTTTGATCATTTAAGTTAAATTCTCCATTACGTATTCTTCCTGCACAGCGACCAACAATAGCACCAATATATTTATCCTGTTTCAAATACGTATCCATATCATCAAAACCTAAAACCACATCATCTATTTGTCCGTTTTTATCTTTTGTAAAAATGGAAACGATGGCACATCCAAGTGATGTCACATGTACCTCTATCTCTTGATTTTTCAACACAATAACATCAATGTTCTCATTCGAAAATAAATTCCTTTTTATGTTATGTTCCATGTAGTGTCCTAACCCTTCTTTTCGGCCAATGTTTCTCTAGGCACAAATGTAGCATTCAATACTACTTTTTTACTAATGCTTTGTTCTTCTTTGATCGTTTCAAGAATTAGCTTTGCGGCTTGATTCCCTAATTCATACATATTTTGATCAATGGTAGTCAGTTTTGGTTCTACCAATTTACTCAATATAATGTTATCAAATCCTATAATAGAAAACTCATCAGGTACACTCACACCAATTTCCTTACAAGCATTAAGTACCCCAATAGCCATTAAATCATTACAACAGAATGCTGCGCTACAACCCTCTTGCCGTATCTTTTCCACCATGAGCTTACAAGTCACATCAATCACTTGATTACTATTTCCTTCACCCACATACACAATATGTTCATTGACATCTTCATCCTGTAAACGAAGAAAATCACGATACGCTTGTTCCTTTACATCGTAGGAATAGCTACTTCCACCTCGTACAAAGTAGATATCTCTATGCCCTTTGTCCCATAAGCTTTGTAGTGCTTTGTTAGCCCCATCACGCTCATCACATAGAACATGAGAGAATCCCTCACGACTAGATTCTCCATTGATAAAGACTATCGGTGTACTTTGAACCAAATCATCATAAAATCCACTTTCCACATTGGTTGTGTTCACATCCGCAACAATCATCCCAGCTACATTCCTAGATAACAAATTACGAATACATTCTTGCTCTTTTTCTTCACTATTTTTAGAAAAGCTTAACAACAACGAATATGATTTCTGCATCAAGTGTTGTTCAATCCCATTGATAACCTCAGGGAAAAACATATTTTCAACACTCGGCACAATGACTCCTATGGTTTTGGTTTTACGCTTCTTAACTTCTCTAGCTTGTAAATTAGGAATAAAATTAAGTTCATTAATTACCTTTTGTACTTTTGCCTTTGTCTTACTATTGACTGGATAGTTATCATTGATTACCCTTGATACCGTCGCAACGGATACATTGGCTTTCTTCGCAACATCAACAATTGTAATTTTCATACCTCACCTTTATCAAAGTACTTCTATAAATCGTTCAAAATACTTTAACCCTTGTTCATCTAACTTAAATACCCCACAATCCTCCAATACTCGTTCAAACTTCTTTGAAATTTCTTCTTGTAAGAAATTCGTTATATTACTAACTGTATTCGCTTCTAACTTTTCTTTTAAATAGCTGATCCATTCTTTATGTTTTTGTAAACTATCAAGTTGTTCAGCGCTCAATTCTTCATGTAATAAATATTTCTCTACGCATTGTAACTCTGTTTTCAATCGCGCTGGTAATACGGCTAATCCCATAACTTCAATCAATCCAATATTTTCTTTTTTTATATGATGCACATCATTATGTGGATGGAATATTCCTAATGGAAATTCCTCGCTCGTACGATTGTTACGTAATACCAAGTCTAACTCATAATGTCCATCTTTCATTCTTGCGATTGGTGTTATGGTATTATGTCGTTCCTCACCGGTATATGCATGAATACCTGCTTCCTTATCCTCATAGGAAATCCAAGCATTTAATATATGACTAGCACATGCAATCATCTCTTCCCTATTCTTTCCTTGTAATCGTATAGTTGATAATGGCCACTTCACATGAGACAATGACACATTAGGAAAAGCTTCTAGTGAAAAAGAGGATAAGCACTCAGCATCTTCCATTGTAAACTTATAACATCCACCTTGATAATGATCATGACTTAAGATAGAACCTCCAACAATTGGAAGATCTGCATTCGATCCGATAAAGTAATGCGGAAACAAATCTAAGAATGCCAACAGATTTTGAAACGTACGTTCATTAATCTGCATAGGTTTATGCTGTGCATTTAAAATAATGCAATGATCTTGATAGTACACATATGGAGAATATTGCATAAACCAATCTTCATGATTCATCCTTAAAGATATCAAACGAATACTCTGTCTTGCGGCATGCGTGAAATCACCCGCAAATCCTTCATTTTCTCTACAGATTGCACATTTCGGATAAGAAGAAGAAACAGCATGTTTCAACCTAGCAATTTCCTTTGGATCTTTTTCTGGTTTCGATAGATTGATGGTGATATCCAACTCTCCGTACTTGCTCTTCCCTTTCCACTTTTGATCCTTATCCACTCTAGACTTACGAATATAATTCGTTGCGATGCTAAAGTCGTAATAATACTTAGTAGCCTCTTGTGGAGAAGATTTATAACACTCCCAAAATTTCTCTTCAACACTTGATGGTCTATGCATGACGCAATTCATAATTCTAGTATCAAACAAATCTTTTTCTGTTACCGTATCTTCTATCAAATGATGTTTTACTGCGTAAGCAAGCATATTTTCTAAAATAGAATCAGGCAAAGCCAATTGTTCCTGAATTTCTATTTCATCAAACTCAAAGAGTTGAAATACATCTAATAATAAATTTGCGCTGTATTGCTTATCACGTGGGTCCATTAAGTTGTGTTGTAATGCATAATTCAATAAACGATTGATTTCTTTATTCATCCTATTTCCTCCATATCGAGCCTACCATTCTACATCTACCTTTAAAATGATAGCGGTTCCTTAACAATTTTATTGTAAACGTTTTCTATAGTGCTGTAAAGCTATTTTTGGCTTTTATTTCAAATTTTTATAGTAATAATTAGTTTCCATAGTAAACGTTTACTAAAGTTCGTAAAAAAAATATAATATTGACTTCATGCGCGTTATTTTACAATCTATTCAAAACTACTATGTATCTCTTCTAATTTCTATAGAACATACAATATAAAGTAACCGTCAAATAGAGTACATCTAGAAAAATAAAGAGCCATCAGCTATACTATGAATGTAGTAAAGGGATGGCTCTTATCATTTGATTTTTAACTGTTGTGGCAGTGTTGGTGAGTAAGGTAATATAGCTTGTATATCAATGGCATCATTGTTTTTGACTTCCTCAAGCACATATTCTAAATATCCATGTATATCGAGATGGTTTAATTTTGCACTTTCAATCAGGTTGTAATAGATACTGCTCATCTTTGCTCCACTCTTCGTGTTGGTGAACAGCCACGCTTTTCATCCTATTACGAACGGCTTTACTGCTCTTTCTCCTCGATTATTAGAAATTTCTGCTGCTCCATCATTCAGATATTCTCTTATATATTTCTCCTGGTTTTTCGCATATTGAATTGCCACACCCATTTTTGACTTTACACAATATTGATGTTCATATTCTTCAAGATATTGGAAAAGCTCATCGACTCTTGGCTTTTGTTCTTCCTGTCGATGCTCTTTAATCTCTTCTATTGTATATCCTTCTTTTTGATATCTGCTTTCACAATGAAAAAGATAGCTTAGTTCACTCAACACATGCTGAATATTTCCATAGGATGGATTCTCATCACAAAGCTGTTTGAGCTGTTTTTGATTCATCTTCTTTGTGCCTTTATGTAAAGGACTTACTTCTAGTGCCTCTACAAATTTTCTTCTAAGGTGTGCCATGCCCCCTATCACCTTGGCTTGCTCAAACTTATGATAGGATTCATAACCATCACAGTGGATACTTCCACGATAGTCTGCACCTAGGATCTCTTTTGCTATTTAATGTTCACGTATTTCGTGATATTGATACCACGCAATCTGCTCTTTCTCGTGTTTTCCACTTTCTACTACCCACATATAGCTTTTGCTTCTTCCTGTAGTTTGTTTATCTTCCAACACAACAACTGTGGTTTCATCCATGTGTATATGTGTTTGATTGCGAATATCTTCCTGCATCTGGATGTAAAGTGGTTCTAGTTTTTCACCACAATTCATCAACCAGTTCGACATCGTTGCTCTACTGATTTCTATTTTCTTTCGCTTCAATTCTTGTTCCTGTCGATACAATGGTGTCCCACTGATATATTTGTTGAAGACACTGCCTGCTACTACAGAAGGTGATGTAACACTTCCTTTGATTAATCGCCTAGGTGCTCCTTCGGCAATCGTAATTTCTGCTTCCAAATTTTCTTCTGTACAGGCAGGACAAACATATTTATGTACAATATGACAGTCTACTACATAGCGTGCAGGTTGATACTTCAATACATCGATAGTTTGTGGTGCTAGTTCTCTTAAATCATTCCCACATACAGCACAATGCTTGTCTTCAATTTCATGCTTGATAATTCGTGTTGGCAATTTTGAAAAATCTGCTTCTCTTTGCTTTTTCTTTTTTGATTTTTTTACAAGTTCAGGTTTTTCTTCAACTACATGATCATTGCTATCTTCTACTTCATTAAGAAGATTCAATTGACCAGCAATTGTTTGTTCGCTACTTGATGAAAATCTCGCTTTTTTCAACATAGCAATTTGTTCTCTATACCAATTATTTTCTTGTTCCAGCTTGCTGTTTTCATTTGCTAATTCATCTCTATTGATAAGCAAATCGATGAGTTCTTCTTGACTCATCGATTGCAGTTTTGTTTTGATTTCTTCTCTATTTTCCATGCCTATATTATACCACTTACAGCATATAAATGCACAATGTTTAAAGGCTTTTTTGATGATTTATACATATTTCGGATTGCTCTTTTTGAATGCTGTTTTCTGTTCAATTCGCAATCCTTCCAATAACCACTTTAACTGTTGATGTGTAAGAATAATCGTTCCATCTTCATTCTTGATCCACTTAAAATGTCCTTTATCTAAGCGTTTATATAAAAGCCAAAAACCATTCCCATCCCAGTATAAGCATTTGATTTTATTACGTTGTCGATTACAAAAAATATACAGTGTATCTTGGAAAGGATCAAGATGATGCTTATCTTGTATCAGGGAAGCGTAGCCATCGATTCCTTTTCGTAGATTAGTGTATCCTCTTACCATATAAACTTGTGCAATATCATGAAACTGTATCATTGTAGTGCCTTCATGATTTTGCGTAGTCCTTCATCATCCAATGAAGCATCTATTGATAAAGATACCCTGTTTATAACGAACGAAATCTTTTGCTGTACTTCACATGTCACTGGTACGATGCTGACTTCATCTGCCTTGTTCACAATTTGATATTTATGGTTTTTGAAACTTTGATAAGGAAGCCCACGTTCTCTACAAAACTTCTTCATATTCATTCCTGATGATTGTTGCTCTTTGTGTAGTGATTCCCAATCATAATCATATTTTACTGGCATTAATTTCACCTCCTGTTGGATATATTATCTTACAGAAGGTTATCTATTTCTAGATGTGCTCTATTTGACACTTACGTTATTTTTCTCTCATTTCCACTTAAATTATGTAAGTTCCTAATAGACAAAAAAAGGTCCCATCCCCTTTACTTAACGGGCTTGGGACCTTTTTACTTTCTTCCAAGTGTAAAACTTGAGATCGTATTTTGGTTATGATTATAAGTGTTTTTTTATAATCTTATAAAAAAACACTCACAACTTTATAAACCATTTTTTAAAGAACTCATTTCCACGGTTCTATGAATGACTACTATCCCCATTTTTTGGGAATATTAGTTTAACATCAATCATTCTTGCTTTGTATTCCTCTTCGGAAAGTCTTAATTTTAAACACAATCATAAAAATCATAATAGCAACAACTACTCCAATTACACCCGATACAATATTTAACACAGCTTCCTCCAATTGGAAATGTCTACCATCAATAAATTGCTTATGCCATTCATCAAAGTAGCCATAACAAACAGGTATGATTAGCGCAAATGCAAGCACTTTATAGTTCTTCTTTCCAAATGTATATATAGAGGATAAAAAAGACAACACACCAAGGATGAAAAAAAATCCTATATGTGCCAATTCTCTAATATTCATATGCATGCTGTTTACTTGTGATTCTGTCGGTTGCGAATAAACAAATTCAGCCACATCTTTTGCGATTCCACTACTAGTTTGTGATGTTTGTGTACCATTTTGGGAAGAAAGCGCGAAAATAAAAATAAGCCATAGGATTGTTATAATCCAAAAAGTGATAGAAATTTGTTTTGGCTTATATTGTATTCTGAGTCTAGAAAAATTCATCTTCTAACAAACCTTTTCAAGATCATTTTAAGTTTATTTGGTAATACCCCTTTTAAAACACCAAAATAATATTTGATTCCTTGAGATTTTCTATACCACTTTTCAACAGCTTTGTATCCTTCATTTTTGTAAATATTCAATATTATCTCTCGTTTCTTACTCCGATTACTTGGATGATTCAATTGTTTATTAGCACTTGCCGCCTTTTCAAACTCTGATGGTAAAAGCTCCATGTTTTTACAAAAATCATTTAATATTTTTGCTCCATGAGAATTATTAGCAATAACACAAGATACTCCTTTACTGATGTCAATATGTTTTAAATACTGAGGGTGCTCATTTTCTATACCCCAAAAGTCTCCAATTGTTAAATCACCAACACGTTTAGAACTTGCATATTTACATGAATAGCAATTTTCTCTATAAATATATGACTTAAGAAACAAATTATAATATATTGATTGTTCACAAGAAAGTAATTTGTTTAACTCTTTGTTTGATTTTGAATACACTATTTTCGCATTAAGGCCCCAACCTTTAGACTTATCCCTAAACTTATAATTTATAACTTTTCCTTTAAGTTTTTTTTCTAATATCATAATGTAATCTTGAAACATTTGAGCATTTGGAACTCCATGACAAACTAGATCAACAGTGATTAGATTTTTATAGTCTTTCATTAAATAATGCTTTAATCCATCTATTTGGCACGGTGTTCCTGAGAATAGAACCAATAAATCTGTATCTAAAAGCTTTTTTGCTTGTTTATAAGTATCACCTATATAACTTTGTACATATTTTGATCCCTGTAGCTTTTTTAATCCTTCTAAATTGTTGATCATAATGTGTTTTGGTATTAATTGGTTGTGTTCTTGTTCCAAAGAACACCCAAATGCTACTCCACCTTTTTTTATTACTTCTGTTGCCAATGATGCAAAAATACCTCCTGAAGCTGAAGTTTTCAATATTTCACTGTCATTTGACACCGCAACATAAGTTTTATTAATTTCTGGAGTAGTAATTTCTGCTTGATAACCACAGACTTTTTTACACAAACCACAGCTTATACAAATATCTTCATCAATTTTTGGATAAATAAAGCCATATTCATCAGGTTTCATTAATATTGCCTGCTTCGGGCAAATGTTCATGCAAGCTCCACAACCACAGCAGTTCAATTTGTTATCATAAAGGATAATTTTTTCAACGTTTACTTTATCATTCATTTATTCATTCTCCAACATATGTTTTTCTTTAGATTTCACTTTTTCTTTTTTTATACTGTAAAAAACTACACCAAGCATAATAAGAAGCACCATAGTATACAAACAGTTTATTATTGTGCTTCGTGTCATATATAAAATTGATGAAATCAACATCATAATGCATGGAATAAAATAATGCCATGCTTTCAACTCGATATCTATTTTCTTTTTTAGAACGAAATATCTAATGATTATATTCACAACAAAACTTACACATATAGACAGGTTTGCACCATTTATACCAAACGACGCTATTAAAAAACGACATAATAACAAATTACATACACAAGAAACAACCATTGATGTTAAAATTGATTTTGTATCCTTTATAGCATAGAAGATGTTTCCGATAAATGTAGAAAATGCACTTAAAATCGCCATTATTAAGAATAGTGGAATCGTTGCATATGCTTCAACATAATTCTCCCCAATCAAAAGTGGAAAAAGAATCGAAAAGCAAGGAATCATAAGAGAAAATCCAATCCCTAAAAACAAAAAATAATAACCACAAGCATTTCCGTAAAAAAACTTATTTCCTTTTTTCCCTGTTTCATGAGCAAACGCCAAATCCTGCCACGCATATGTAAAACAGGTTGTAACCAATGCGATTGCAGATCCGAATTTGTTTCCTATTGCATAAATACCATTCGAAGAGATTCCCATTACTTCTTGAATGACTACTCTATTGTAGCTAGTTAAAAGCCAATATGATATTGAGTTAACGCATAATGGCAATGTATACCTAATGATACTCTTAAATAACTCCTTGTCTAATTCAAATCCTATTACTTTTGGTAAGCATCGAGATGCAAAACCTAAATATAAAACTTGTCCCAAATTTCCTAATATAGCAGAAATATACAACGCTTCGATTTCCATGTGAAAAATCAAAATCATAACAAGATTTCCTACAAGCATTATTATTGTATTTATAATACCAGATATTGCAAATTTAACATTTTTTTTCCAACCGCGTGTAACAAACCCACTCATGTTATGAAAATTCACTGACAAACCATATAACAAAATTAGCATCGAATATCTAATTGAAAAAAAGTTACATATTATAGCCCCTAACGTCACATAAATAACGGATGATATAAAAAACAGAATCCAGCATGTCGTTGCAATTTGTTCCTTACGTTTTACATCATTCGCATCATACATGAAGCGTAGAACTGTCGACCATATATCAAAATATAAAAGAGATGTAAACACCGTAACATACGCTACAGATAAATCATAGTAGCCATAACTGGCAGTAGAAATATACATAGTATACAGTGGTAGCAACAAAAATATAATGATTTTGGAAAGCGCATTTCCTACAAAAAAAATCCCTGATGTTTTTATAAATAACTTAAGGCTGTTATTCATTTAATGCTGCCTCCAAAAACTTAAAGCTCTTTTCTCTTTCTATTTCCAATTGATTATTTACATAATTATAATCAATTGGTCTATTAATTATCGAAAAATCTAGATAATCCTTTAGTAATCTATTTTGTGTTCCAGTTAGTGCCAAAATACTTTCGATACGCGTTCCAAACCGTTCAGGTAATACACTTACAAAACTTTTGTTTAAATTTAACGAAAATGCTGTAGCATGAAAAGAATCCGTAAGTACACAAGCCGCATCAAAAAAACACCCAAGTAATGTTTCAACACTAGGGCAAACTAAACATTTACCAGCTTTTTGCTTTCCGGAATAGCCATAACTAATTCTCACAATATCCCATCCATTCTCATAAGCGAGACTTACAGCATACTCATCCATTTGATCATTTTTATTAAGCTGATATATTAATAAATAGGACCTGTTTTGTTCATAAGGTTCTGCTATTTTTTTCCATTGACTAGCGGTAAGCATTAATGTCGGATCTAGCACTTGTTCCGCATGTATCTCCAATCCCCTTAATATATCTACCCCACTTTTCTCTCTCATCCCAATTGATGAGTATTTTTTTAACATTTCTTTTGTTATTTCTACTTCCCAATCATCTAACATACTCTTACCTATGCTCGCGGCAAAAGCGATTCTTTTCTTATCTTTAGGTGCATATTCAAGAAAATATGGTTTTTCTATTCCTTTATTCCATGTACTATTCCACACTTGATCACTTCCCGTCAGATAAATGTCTGCTTGAGGCACATCATTTAATATTTCCTCAAAAGAATAATAAGACTTTTGGGTTAAATGAATCCTTTTTTGTAGAAATTTTTTCATTGGTGCTCGCTTTTTTTTCAGCATGAATTTCAAAGGAAGTCTTACCATCTTACGTGTTATGCTATTGATTCCCCAAATTTTCTTATACTTTTGCATGAGAGAACTTTCTAAAGCTTTTTCTATTGCATGCTCTCCAGTATTATCCTTTCTCCAATAGTCTACAAATTCTACTGTATATCCCATACTCTCTAAAATTGTCTGCGTCGCATAAGTTTGCAAAACAGACCCATAATTATTTACAGTATGCAATGTGATTACGCTTATTTTCATCTATGTAGTCTCCTTTTTATAATAAATTTATAAATTGGCAAACAATAACAATAGGTTATAGCTTGCACTTTTTTTATATTGGGAATATATTTGTTTTTTAAAACACTGCTTAAATATTTTTTTGTAATTCCCCTCGTTTCATTGACTAATTCGGAAGGACATATCAACCCATTTCTTGCATAGGCGCTGTAAATTCCCATATGAGAAAACACACACGCCGTTTTCGCAACATATGATAGCTCTGGATAATTTTCTTCATAAAATTTTAATTGTTCAAATGAAACCTCGATTGGAGCTAAATTGATTTTTTTATTTCTTGAAATACTATTTTGGCGCTGAATATAATGATAATATGGAGCAGAGTTATAAACAATTTTTTCCGCCTTTGCCACTATTTTATGCATTAAATAATAATCTTCACATAATTTTCCAACAGGAAAACGAAGATTTTCAAATAAATTAGTTTTAAAAATCTTATCACAAAATGACATATTAAAGTATTTATAACTATTCAACTCAATTAAAGCTTGTTTTTTTGATAAACAAAGTTTTGTATCATTAGAATGTTGAGCTCTTTTTTTACCATCTTCTTGTTCAATCCATACTCCCCCTATAGAGATATCTGCATTTTTTTCTTTCATAAAGCTCATAAGATTTTCATACATCATCGGATCTATATAGTCATCAGAATCAACAAAAGTTACATATTCTGTTTTGGTCGCATCGATACCAGCATTTCTTGCTGCAGAAAGTCCTTGGTTTTTTTGATGTATTACTTGAATATAGCTATATCGTTCTGCATATTCATCACAAATTTGACCACTCCCATCAACAGAACCATCATCAACTAAAATAATATATTTAGCTTGTAATGTTTGTGATAATACAGAGCCAATACATCTGCGTAAATATTTTTTAACATTATATACGGGAATGACAACCGTTAAATCACTCATATAAACTCTCCTATCTAAAAAATATCGTATGATATGGAAGTACGTTATTGCCGTTTTTTACGCCAATAGTATAGGTAATATAGACAAAGTATAATAGTATTATTAATGCACTAACCATAAACTGTATTTTTTTATTTTTGATTTTTGACACCACCAATGGAACAAGGATTATTCCAGGCAATCCAAAAAACCATCTTATGCGATTAATCAATACAATATCTCCGCTAAACGCAGAAATCCACATAGCGATTACCTGTAAGTTAAAATACAACTGATATTTTTTTTCTTTAACATAATAAAATGCAGCAAATATGGTGATTGCTATATTCATAAGTAAAATTATATATCCAGTTTCTCCTTTATCATATATAGATCCAACATATCCACTATATTGTGTTTTAAGTATGATATCATTTATTGAAGTTCCAATTGGCTTACTTAAAAGAAACAAAATAATTGTTGTAGCAGCCATTATCCTTGGTTTTAATTTAATACTTTGTATGAAATATACAAACAAAAAAACAATACAGGATATATGAAACCCTGTAGCTATCAACACACAAGTCGAAAATGGTTTGATTTTTTTTTGCTGCACATATCTAAGAGAGAACAAAAGGATAGCACATCCAACCATTTGACGCATGGCATTCATAAATATAAAATAATAGCTCATACCAATAAGAAGATAGATACTAAACAATGGGTATGGAGAATCTTCAAATATCTGTTCATACACAAAAATCATAAATATAATAGAACATATAATAAAAACCCAAACATAATCACCAAATAGAAAACTGATTATCTCGTTTAAATAATGATATACCGGTTCAAGTTTTTCATTAACACTACCAATTTGAATTCTTTCAAAATATGGAACATATGTAAAAAAATAATCTTGTCCTACACCATATCTTAATCCTGCTATCAATATAAGTGGTAAGGCTGAAATCCATATTGTAATTTTTTTTTGTTTTTTTTCTTTAAGTGGATTATGTTTTACATGTTGACAAAACCAAGCTAGACATAGAGATATTAAACATCCACACCAATAGATAATCATTCGTTATTCTCCAACATTTTAAAGTATCTATCACTCATTTTTTTTGCAGCAATAGTTATATCAAAGTCATCAGTTGTTATTACTGCATTTGTTCGTATCATACCATTTGAAGCAATTTCAACTAATTCAGTTACCCATGCATCTCTGTTACTATCAGAAATAGCAAGAAATGACACTAAATCTGAAATTATCGTATCCTTCGTAATCGCGTCTGAAAATAAACAGGTAAGTCCATTGTACTGAGCTTCGATTCCAGTAAGTGGCAATCCTTCAAAAAGTGATGGCAAAACAAAAACATCCATTGCTTGATAATAATTTTCACAATCTTTGTGTACTCCTGCCAAAATTACATAGTTTTCTAATTGTAAATGATGGATCCTACATATAATTTCATTTTTTAATTCACCTTCCCCTAATAGTAATAATTTCGTATTAGGTAAAACATTTAGAATCTTTTTTAAAAGTTCCAATAAAAACATATGGTTTTTTTCCAAATTAAATCTCCCCACATGTCCAATTACAAAATTATTTGAAACGTTTAATTCACTACGCATTTCTATTCGCTTATTAAGATCAAATTCGAATCTTTTAGAATCAACAGCATTGGGAATAAACTCAAAATCTTCCTTTTTGAATAAATAATTGCCTGCCTCTGTTGAACATGCGAATCTAAAGTTTGCATTTACCTTTGCAAATCTAAATAGCAAATATTTTACATAGCCTTTTGGAGATTTTAAGAATCCTGCTCCATGGCTATGCGAGATTCTATATGGTACTTCTGCCTTTTTCGCAGCACCAAGATAAAAATATGCAAGACTACTCAAATGACCATGAACTATTTTGTACTCTTTATGTTCCTCAAAAAAACATTTTAGATTTTTTTTATACTTCAAGATATTCTTGTCATCAAGTACACTCATATGAAAAACGTTACCTCCAAGAGTTTTAATTTCATCTTCAAAAAAACCTATATTTGTATGATGAACCAAGAAATCGAATTGAATGATGTTTCTATCTATATTTCGATACAAATTCATAATATAATTTTCCATACCACCTGTATTTAAAATTGAAACTACATGTAAAATACGAATCATTTTCTTAAAAACCTCCTATATATATAATCTCTAATTATATTCGGAGCAAGGCACGATATTGTATTTGCTATAGAGCGCGCTAAAAAATCCCGTCTATGCATCCATCTCATTTTATATAATTTTTTATTAAAAGCAAGCAGTGTTCGCAAATATTTATATCCACCTCTTCTTTCATAAAAATTTTCGTTTACCCGCATAGATACCAAGCATTCCTTCATTGTATATCCCTTACAACCATAGGCAAGCAACCGAACAAATAAATCATAATCTTCATGCAAGTATGCATTTTGATAATTTCCCACTTGAATAATTTGACTTTTCTTCATGATAACAGCAGGATGAGCAAAAGGTGTTCTTCTTCTGCTAAAAGCCACTATATCATTGTGCTTTTCTGGAAAGACTCGAGTTGCAATTACATTGTTTGGCATATCTATAAACTCATTTACGTCACAACCGATAATATCTATATTACTCTTCATCATTTCTTCTAATTGTTTTTCACATCTATCACAAGCACTATAGTCATCAGAATCCATTCGAGCTATATGCTCATATTTGCATTTTTCTATACCAATGTTAAGTGCCATGCCTAACCCAACATTTTTTTCTAAGGAAATAATTTGAAACAAATTAGGATGCTTTGATTGGTAGTCAACAATAACGCTCTTTAAACTTTCAGTAATAGGTCCATCTTCTATAATTACAAAATCATTTGGTGGAATCGTTTGCATCATCATACTTTCAATTGCCAATGCAAACCATTTGGGATCGTCTTTTATGTATACTGCCATTAGAACACTATACTTCGGAAATCGTTTTTCAATATCATTCATTTATAATCCCCTCCATGTATTTAAAATAACCCTTTTTTGTTGCAGTCAGTATACCAATCCTTAAGCGTTTCTTCAAAAGTATAGTGAAACTTATAACCACATGTTCCTAATTTCTTGCCACAAATATTTGTCGATATCATGAGTTTTCTTACTCTTTCTGGATGTAATCCAACTTTCTTACCACCAATAGGTCCAAAAACGGTAGCAGCCATTATAAGTATCCATGATGACACTAATGGTATATATCTTTTCATATTTGTAGCTTTTTGCATTTCTGTACAAATTTGTTCTATCGTATAAGATGGTTCAAAAGTACAGTTGAAAACATCAACACTTTTAAAACTGTTATCAATCATTCTATATTTCATGAAGTGAATAAGTTCTTTTACATAAATACAAGCTTTGATAGTGTTTCTTCTTCCTGGATAAAAGAAATATCGCTTTCTTTGTCCCCAATAGAGGCGAGTAAAATTACCATGTTCTCCTTTACCATACACCACACCAGGGCGAACTATTGTAACTTCTCGTTTGGGATCCTTTGCTTGCCAAATTGCATGTATTTTTTCAGCAACTAATTTACTAATACCATAAGGTGAATTAGGAGTTGGCAAACTATCTTCCGTTTTTATTGATTCTGCAGCGCCATATGGAGCAATTGAACTTGTAAATAAAATTTTATTAATACCATGCTTTTCAGCAAAATCAGTGACATTCTCTGCACCCAAAATATTCGTTTCGAAATACTCATGATCGGGATGCCCTGGTGTCCGATGAACTGCTGCTAAATTAAAAATAATATCATTAGCTGTAGGAGTAAAACTAAACTCTATAGGTTTACGTATGTCTAATCTAAGATATTCTACCCCTTCAATTTTTTCAACAATTCCTGGAACTATACCTTCCTCACCAGGCATTACTATATCGAGATTATATATTTTATCTTGATTAGTTATTACTTCTTGTTTCAGCATTTTAATTAAATGTGTTCCAATAAATCCTGACCCACCAAAAATAATGTAGTTCACTTTCATTCTCCTTTTATAATAGTTTTCTAAAGGTATTCCGCCTTTTAAAATTATTTAAAAACCATAATGCTAAATCACCTAGTTAAAAAAAATCAGCGTTAAAACTATTTAAAAATAGTCGTCTTAATTAAAATAAATGGACCTAATCGAGTAGAGACTAATAATTATCATTAATGTTATTTCGTCCCTCTCACACCACCGTACGTACGGGTCTCGTATACGGCGGTTCAGCACTTTACTTGTTTGTAGTAATCTGAAAAGAAGATATAGTTCTGTGATTTAATATAATCATTCGTTAATGTCTTACATTCGTTAATGTCTTACATTCGTTAATGTCTTACTTAAAACAGGACTATAGGCTAATCGCCAATATCCTTTTCTTGTATTCGCATTTCGATATGCTTCATTATCACTCATACCCAACTTGGCAAGGTTCTTATACCATGTCTTTATTTTCTTCCATTGCTTCCATATTCGGCACCTTATCTTACTTTGCATCCATTCATCTATTTGCTTATATGCGATTTGAGGCTTTAGGTCCAATGTTTTTTATTAAGACGTATTTAAATACATAATAACTAAGTATCAACTATTTTAATGAAACTAATCAAAAAGATACACTCCCTCCCTCCCCCACATGAAGTGTTGAACATTGAAGTATATCCTTAAAGTTTTCACAAGGTGCCTCAACAACCATTGCTTCTACTTTATATCTTTTTAACTATTTCTAAAGAAACAGTAACTCTTAAAACGTTATCTAATACCTTTACTTCTAATTCTGCTTTCCTTTGATGTCTATCAATCTTTACAATACTACTCTCATATCCCTTCAAAGGCCCTTCTGTGATAATAACTTTATCATTTTCGACATAACCTTTTGATGTTTCTACAACCTTATCAGAGTTTAATAAATGTTCTAAATACTGTCTTTCTTCTGGTAGTAAAGAAGGCATTTCATCATCGTACTTCAGTTCCTTGATTAGTCCATCCTTTTCACTTCGCAATCGATTGAATAGTTGCGTAAAGGATGCATGGTCAAGGAGTGTTTCCACAAATATGTAAGAGGGAAACATTGCCTTCAGTACAGTGTAAAAGCTTCCCTGTCGTTTATGAACAACTTCTTTTTGGACGATAAATGCATGAATATCTTCCACGAGATTGAGATAATCGCATAATTGCATTTCTCTTCCACCATATACATAAAGTATATACCAGCGTGTTTGCATTTCAGCCATATCAATAATAGTAGTTGTAGTAATTAGCCTGTTCGTTATCTACTTTCGTCAATACTATACCAAGAATGTTTACGCCATTTCGTTTAAATTGGGTGATTGCGTTTTTAGCATCATTCTTTTTCGTATCCATCGCAGAAATAACAAATACCAATCCATCACTAAGTCTTGCTACTGGGATAGCATCTGACACTGCGGTTACTGGTGGACAATCTAAAATGATAAAGTCAAATCTCTTTCTTAGTTTTTCTAATAGGATCTCAAATTTTTCACTTCCCAATAACTCTTGTGGATTTGGAACCTTTGTCCCTGATGTTAACAAATACAATTTTCCATCACTTGCATTTTCTTTAAAACGTTGAAAGTAGGTATTATCATTGATGTTTACATTATCCAAATCGAATAGTAAATCACTCAACCCTTTTGCATTCGATACATCGAAAATTTTATGTTGTCCAGGTTTTCTTAAATCGCAATCTATAATTAAAACACTACTATATTTCGCTATGCTTATCATTGCTAGATTACTTGAAACGGTAGACTTTCCTTCTTTTGGACTTGTAGAAGAAAAACTTATAACTTGTAGCTGCTTATTGTTGAAATAAGAATATTCGATATTGGTACGCAATTGACGAAATACTTCTTTTTGATCAAACTGATCCTTTTTGGTACTCACATCTCTATTTCTCTTAATTTTAGGTAGTTTCATGTTTACACCTCTCTACTATAAATGCGATTCCATAAACTTTTTTTAATCTTCATCGATGCGACAGACTCGTCATGAATAATATGCATCGGATTCTCTATACATAATAAATCTGCGTTAATATTACCATATTTCGAAGATATCTTCTCATACACATCGTGTAGTCTGCAGTTTCGATTTCCGCTTACACAATGTGCATCTGATGCCACAATATGAACAAGCGCACTCTTTAGTAACTTATGTGCATTATATTCATTTTGGCTTCCATGTAAACCTAAGATGGATCCACGATTCACTTGAATTAGACATCCATTATCTATCCATGTACGAATCCTTTTTAAATCTATATGTCTATGAAAATATCGTTCTACATGAGCTATTACTGGGACATAATTTCTAACTTTTATTTCGTATAACATGTCTTCTATGTCCATTCTATTTGAAATATCTTTTCTTACATCAAATTCAACAAGCAAATAACGTGAATTGTTAAGTGGTAGAACTGAATTGGTCTCGATCATTTCCAAATATTCAAAATTCATGAACACTTCACAACCTGCGTAAACTTCAATATCGTAAGTTTTTGCTAAACTAATAAATTCATCTATACGCGATTTTATACGTTCCTTATCGCATGCATTGTGCGTCCCAGGAACAAAGTGAGGTGTTGCAATTATTTTTGATATCCCATCTTGTTTTGCATTCTCAAGTGCTTTCTTTGCATCTTCTTTTGTTTCTAATCCATCATCAATACCCCACGCTAAATGCGTATGTATATCTACTAGCATTAATCTATTCCCTGTAATATGGTATTTCTACAAGTACTGGTATTCCTAAGAATGATTCTGCTTCAAAACTGTTCTTTAAGCGCTTATCAAGAATGAATTTTAAGAATACATATCCACAAGAGAGGGCAATTCCAATAAATGCACCAAACAATAAATTCACTTTCTTGCTTGGTGAAACTGCTGTCGTATTGATTTTTGCAGAATCTATAATTGTTAAGTTTTCAATGTTAAGTTTATCCTTCATCTCAGTAAAGAATATATCGACCGTTGTTTCCGCAATTTGTTTTGATTTTGTAGGATCATCAGTTTTTGCTATAACATTTATAATCTGTGTGTCCGGTTCATTTGAAACCGAAACCGCTGCTTTTACCTCATCAACGCTTGGTAAATCTAATTTCTCCGCAACTTTGCTTAAAACATTTTCACCCTTAATCATAAGCACATAATTATTTACTAGTATTGTATTAGAATTCACAGAGCTAGCATCAACCGTTCCCTGTTCTGTAACTTTGGGTGTTAAATAAATGGTTTCCGTACTAGCATATTTTTTTTCGATGAAAAACACGGTGATTAAAAGTGAAATAGCTGCGCAGATCGTTGTTGATATAACAATAAGCGTTACATGCTTTTTCAATAAAAGAAAGAATTGGCTTAAGTCAATTTCTATTTCATCTGACTTTCTTTCTGTATTTATATTCTCGTTCATATATTTTCCTCCAGAGGGCTCAAAACGCACCGTCTTTTACAAGTACACTTTTCATAGTTTTGATGAGAATCGTAGTATCTAACCATAGGCTCCAATTACGATTATAATAATCATCCATAACACAACGATCTCGAAATCCAACATCGTTTCTTCCATGGCTTTGCCACATACCAGTGATTCCTGGTTTGGACATGATAATACTGTCATAGTACTCACACATATCCTCTTTTTCACGAGGCAAATATGGACGAGGTCCAACAATGCTCATTTCCCCTTTTAATACATTGATAAACTGTGGAAATTCATCCAGACTTCTTTTTCGTAACAAATACCCTGCTTTTGTAATTCTTGGGTCTTCCTTCAATTTTTTATTCTTTGTATACTCTTCTTTAATTAAAGGATCTTGTTCCATCAAATCCTTTAATATATCTTCAGCATGTGGCACCATTGTTCGAAATTTATACATCACAAACATTTTGCCATCTTTACCTATGCGTTCTTGTTTGAAATATACTGGCTCATAATCACCATTCTTACGATTTACATGACGAACATATAACGTTAGTGGTAATAAGAACATAAATCCACATAAGCCCATGCAAATGTCTATAAAACGCTTAACAACATTTTTAGTGATGCTTTTCTTTTCGTTTGTCTTTGAAATCACTAATAAACCGTCCAAATCCTGTATTGCTGTATCAAATGTTATTAAATCTTTGATTCTAGGAACAAATTTTATTTTTTTCACATAATGATTAGCGATACCTACAATTTTGTCTAAATGTTCTTGAGGAAGATTTGGCTCCGCTAAGATAAGTTCTGTTATCTTATCCTTCTTTATTCTATCAACAAGATCTGTCAAAGGATAAATACGATCTTTTAATGTATCGATTTCTTTAAACAAATTCATCGTATTTCTTGCATTAGGATTGATGATACAAGTAACATTCATCATGGCAAATCGATTTGTTTTACATATAGTAGCTAATGTTTTTGCTTCTTTTCCAACACCAACAATCATAACTCTTTCTGCAACTTGTTTATTCAATATGATACGGATATAACGAGATATCAAAATATCAAAAACAAACATAAAACAAGTGATCATTAAGTTTTTAATAATTAGTTGATATGACAAACTCATCAATGGTAGTAAAATCAATGATGTCGTATAAAAGCTAACATGTGATATGATTAGCAAACGAATTTCATCCCAAATAAGAAGGGATTTTAATCGATAATGTCCAAATAGCGTCTGACAAATAAAATATAATACTAAAAATCGAAATGTATAATCAGAAGAGTAACTAAACCCCAAACATAATAAAACAAGAAAACCATATTCTATAAGTAAAAGAAATACTCCCATTATTTTTTTACTCACTTATTGTCCCCTCTCTTTCTAAAAAATGTGAACGATAGATTCGCATATCTTTGTGCTTATTCGATTTATGAATAGACTTTATATATGCAACCTGAAATCCAAAAGCAATAAGGAATACCCCTATAATCATACATGAAACTAACAATGACCTTGAATATTGAACTACTAAATTATACATATATTCAGGATTAATTGAAATTTTCTCAAAAATTTTCATAGAATATAAAGTAGCAGGAGCAATGGATATCAATAAACCAGCACTGATAAGGGCAACTGCAAAATACTTCTTTCTACGATGATTCCTTGTTTGTAATCGATAAATAAAGAAACATGATATGACACTCACAAAAAGTAAAATTGGTATTACTATCATATATACTTTATTAAACAAATTCATCATATTTCCCATGATTCCCAAATAAGGAAATTGCGTTAGATACACATATTTGTTTATGCAGTTTTCCGTAAACCTATCTAAAGACAACTGTGTATTTGCATCTATTTTAATATTGTTGTTCTGTGCATATGTTTCTATAGTGGTTTGCAACTTTTGTTTAAATTGTGATGTATCAATCACAGCTTGTTCTTGATCTAATACACTTTGTTCATATGTAATCATTTTTTCTCTAACATCTTCTTCCTGAACAAACTTGTCGAAAACGTCAATTTCAAATCCAGCTCCTCGAGCTTGTTGCTTTATATAGCGCGTTAATTGTGTAGCTGTATTATTATAATAATCAACTGTTTCCATTGTTTTAAAGAAAAACGTTGGACTCATCACAGTGAATCGTATACAACTTAGCAACATAATTAAGAATAAGAAGAAAGCTAGAGAAAATGTGAATATATATGTAATAATAAGTCTCCAAGTATTCTTGCTCATATTATACCCCCTCTACTACAGGACCACTGATTTTATCAGCGTATACAAACAATCTCTGTTCTTTGAATCCTATACCATCCAGAGGATAACACGTATACATAATGAGCTGTTCTTTTTCCTTCTGTGATAAATCATACATATTACTGTCATTAAAATTACCAATTTTTGTTTCCGTTATTTTATATTGGAAAACTCCATATGACGTAGATATTTGTACAACATCACCTTTTACTAATTCATCAAATTGACGAAAAAAAGGTATTGTATGCCCAGCAATTAATATTGTTCTGTTACATCCTGCTAAATAGCTTCCAGAAAACTGACCAGCTGCAACTTCAAGTATTTCTTCACTATCACCATAGTACAAATCAATATCCAAATTGATTTTAGCGATGGATAATTTAGCATACAAATCTCCATAACTAGGCTTTTTAATATTTTTATACGCAACAACACCTGATGATGACCCAGGCTCCCCATTATATAAATCTAGTGTTTTTTTATTAAAGTTTGGCGTTACTTCACTGCTGATTAAAGAGTATATAGACATCACTGGTCTTAATAACGGATAAGAAAATGTAAACATCAATCCATACCCTATTATAAGAAAAGACAATGGCGCTATAATAAGTGTCATTATCTTTTTCGTTCTATGGCGAATTTTCATTTTTTAGATAACAAGCCCTTCTTCAGTGCCACTATTCCAGCTCCAGCTAACAATATGGCAAATGCCCCTGATAAAGCCAGTATCGATGTGTAATCATCCCCAGTGTTCTTTATTGCTTTCTCCGCAGTGAAGATAACTTGACCATTTTTATCGATTACTGTAATGATTTTTGATGGATAATCAACAGAAATCCTAACGCCCATTACACTCGCAGCAGTTTGTGCAATATCGATAATTTGATCTTGATATTTTTTATTGATTGTAGCTAAGTTTGTAACATTATTGTCTATGATAATTTTTTTCGCAGATTCTATTTGCGTTATGATTGTGCTTTTCTGATTTTCATTCATTGATACATCATCCCGCATAAAATAACTCTCCGCTTGTGATATGTAAGTAGAGTCTATTGTCACAATCTTCCCATTAACGTTTATTCCGCTTTTCAAAATGTCTAAAACTGCTTGTTCATTTTCATCGACTCCCGCAGTTGCGTTAATCGGTGAAAGTGCACATGTTGCGCATACCAAAATGCTCATAATCAAATTGGTTATTTTTTTCATACTTTCTCCTCTTTTCCATCACATTTTTCATAACTATATTTACAAAAGCACGTATTCTCCCTTACAAGTTATAAATTGTATATCAAAATGAATGATGCCATTCGTGATACAATTGTGATAGTATGTAAAATTAATTGCACAATTTCACATAGTAATTTTACTATACCTATGCACAATAAGCAAGAAAATTTATGTATCCTAGGGAAAACATTCGTATTACACACGCTTTATACAGCGTCGATAATGGTGTTATTATCTCATGTCTATCTCACTAAAATAGAATTGGATCATCATACAGTATAGCTGTTTTTGGAAATCTTTAAAGTTTAGTAAAATGTTCTAGATTTATAAAATGTTTTTTGTTAAACTTTATGAGTTTAACCATTCTATAATTTTATTTTTTGCTTGTGTAATGGATGTAATACCTTCAGCTTCTCCTAAAATATACTCACACACATCTTTCCAATCTTCTAAAGAATAAAGCGCTTCATCCATATTTAAAATATAGGTTTGATACGTGCATAAAACAGCTTTATTTTTAATATCAGAAATATAATGTACTCCACAATGATTTGCCAACTGATCTAATAATTGATATTTCATACGTACCTCCATACATAAAATTATAGCTATTTAGACATTTTGGTTTTTTTGCAATTTGTCTTTTTTTATTTCTTTTTGCTTTTGTAAATGTATAAAACTGGTTTTTTGTCTACGTATCAAAACGTATACTTTTTTAAATTCACATATGAATTATAACACATTCCATCATGAAGTATATTTTTTTTTACATTTTTTTCCTTCATACAAAGAACTCCATAAATACTGAATGATTTTACATAATTCTAGGATAATGGGAAGAATAATGGTACGAGGTGATGAACATGAATTCCTATTGGATACAGAATGGAACTAGCAAAGCATATCCTTCTCTACAAAAGGATATAAATGTAAATATAGTGATTATTGGTGCGGGTTTAACTGGCTTAAGCACTGCCTACTATTTATCGAAAAGGGAAAAGGATATGATTGTAGTAGAAGCAGATACGATTTGTTATGGCGCAAGTGGTAGAAATACCGGGAAACTAACAGCACAACATGGTCCTTTATATAAAGATTTAATGAACAATTATGATTTAATGATTGCGAAACAGTACTACCATGCAAATGTAGAAGCTATACGTTCAATGGAAAGCATTATTAAGGAACATGATATTTCTTGTGGATTTAAACGAAGTGATACGATGTTATACACAAGAGATAGCACTATGGTGAGTGAACTTCAAGAGGAATATCAAGCCTACTTGGATATTGGTATCGATTGTAAATATGTTGAAAATGTTGGAGATTCCTACAAGATAGAAGCGGGATTAATAATGCATAACCAAGCAAAATTTGACCCCTATCAATATGGTTTAGGACTTAGTGATATTTTGGATGAACGCAATATTCCCATTTATGAGCATTCTCCTGTAAAAACGATGGTAGAGCGTGGAGATCATTCATACGAGCTTCACATTAATGATTATCACGTACACGCCCATTATGTCATCTTTGCTTCACAATTTCCTTTTATTGATCACGCTCATTTCTATTTTACAAAAATGTATTGTGAACAAGAATCTATTGCTTATATGGAAAACTTCTATAATCAACCAGAGATTATGATGGTCAATATAGAAAAACCATTACACACCTACAACATCTATAAAGATAAAATTATTGTTGGTGGTAACTCTTATAAAAGTGGACAAGCACCTGAAATTACACATACAAAGTTTATGCGTGATATTCGAACGTTATTTCCAAAGGAAAAAGTAGAATATGTTTGGTCTAGTCAGGATTATATTACATTTGATCATATTCCTTTTATTGGTAAACTAGATAAGAAGGATGATCATGTGTTATTTGCGAGTGGCTTTAACAAATGGGGCAATAGCACAAGTAATATTGCAGGTAAATTATTAAGTGCCTATGTATTAAAACTACATTCTCCTTATCATATGTTATATTCTCCACAACGTTTATCTTCCCTATTTACCATTCCTTTCGTAAAGGAAAATCTCAATGTAGCCTATGAATTTATCAAAAGTAAGTTTAAGTATGAAGATGATGAATACCCGATGTTAGCGGAAGGTAAAGTCATGCAGATTGATGGACACTCTTATGGAGTATATCGTGATGAACACGATGAACTCTTCATCGTTGATATTACTTGTCCTCACCTTGGATGTGTCTGCTCTTTTAATTCTGTAGATAAAACATGGGATTGCCCATGTCATGGTTCTAGATTCTCATTTAAAGGAGATATCATCAAAGGGCCAGCTACACATCGTTTGAACAAATATGGAGAGGGCTTAAATGAAATTAACCCCCATATACTAAAATAAAGGGTTGTGCTCACAACCCTTTTGTCTTGTCTTCTATATACGTTTCTATCTTTTCTTGAATACTTTGAAACTGTTGTTTCGTTGTTGAAGTTTCAAAGGTATACATTGTTCGTAATGTTTGATAATTTCCAAATTGTTTCACAAGATGTATACTCTTCACAAAGTGTATATCAAACAACAATGCTAGATGAGAAATGTACATATCCAAAGGTGTTTTGCGCTTTTTTGCTAAAACACTTTTTTCTTTCATTATATCTTCATATACTTCTTTACTTATCGTTTCCTTTTTTAGTTGTTGTGGACTACATTGAAACAATAGTTCACAACTCTCCTCACAATCTACTCGAAAGATATCGATTTTATCCGCATCTCTAATGAGATTAACATACAGGAGTTCCTCCTGTGTTAGGTTGTCTTCGACAACGAAGCGATTATGATTTCTTATAGCTGTATAGATAATTTCATCGTATCTATCTTCTTCTATAAATGCACGAAGAAATTGATGTTCTTGTAAGATGCATATACCTAACAAAGCATGGTCCTCGCTTTGCGAATCTAAAAACGTTTGATACCTTCGTATTTGTTCAAATCGTCCTATATCATGAAGCCACCCAATCAGTTCCGCAAGATCTTGTTGTGCCTTGGTAAACTGTAAAGACTTAGCGATTTGCCTACATAATTGGGCTACTTTCTCAGTATGGATTACTTTTAATAAAATCTTTTCATCTTCTAAAGAATAGTCTTTCACATATTCAAGAAATGCTTGTTTCGCTGTCTCTATATTCATCAAAACTTCCTACCTTTTTAAATAAGTAAATACCCAAGCATAATGCCAATGCTTCCGCAAACGGAGTGGTCAACCATATACCTGCTAAATCTACCGTTGGAATAAGAATCACAAACCCTAATAGAATAAATAAGAATCCTTTACATAATGCAATCACAGTCGCTACATTTCCTCTTTCTATCGATTGGAAATAATACATCATAATCGTAATCGCAGATAAACATACTAGGCATAAAAAATATAATCGTATGCCTTCTGCACCCAATGCTATTAAACGCGTATTTCCACTCGCAAAGATAGCCGCAAATTCTTCTGCAAACAAGAAGAAAATACCATAGGTAATCACAGAAAATATTGCGCTACATACTAAGGATAATCGTAGTACTTGTTTTACACGCGAGAAATATCTTGCGCCATAATTTACAGACATAATTGGTTGTGCTGCTTGCGCAAACCCGTTTAATAACCCTCTACAAACATATGCAATATTCGTTATAATTGCAAATGCCGCAAGGAACAACTCATCCGCAAAGTATAAAATGATCATATTAAACACGATAACGATACATGCCGCACTGATTTCCATAACGCCACTACCAAATCCGTTTCGAAACATTCTCTTCAATAAATCTATATCCAAGAAATTCTTCGTAAACTGTACGGTATTTTTCTTTTTCATGAAATGAGGAAGTACTCCAACGATAACTAAAGCCGCTCCAATACAAGTCGCAACGGCAGCTCCCATCAAGCCCATATCCCATTCAATAACAAATACATAATCCAATACAATATTGGTGATATTTCCAAATAAGGTTGCTTTCATAGCGGTAGAAGGCGCATGATCAGCACGCATCAACACACTACATGAGTACATAGGAATAAAAATGATACTAGAGGCAAGGATAGGCACCATATATTCACGTGCATAAGGCAACAATTCTTTTGAACTTCCAAATGCCATTGCTATTTGATCGCTAAACACTACACCTAAAATAGAGGCAAGTGCACCAATCGCTAACATACATACGACACTTAATGTAAATGCTTTATTACGTTTATCAAATTGCTTATTTCCTTCTGCAATGGACATCACCGTAGCTGCACCTACTCCAAAGCATACCCCAACTGCCGCAAACAAAGAATACAGTGGCATCGCGATATTTAAGGCAGCTAACCCCACACTTCCTGTGCCTTTTGATATAAAGAATACATCTGCCAAACAATACATAGAACTAGATAACATGGCAATTAAGGTAGGTACTAAGTAATGCATATATAACTTACGAACAGGAGCTTGTAACATCATACCATCTTTCATAAAGAACACTCCTTCTGTAGTAAGTTTAAAATGTCTTCACATTCTTGTTTTGTTTCATTGGTAAAAACGCATAAGAATGAAGAGATTCCCTGTTGTTTTGCGTTTTGACAATCTTGCATATAATTTCTTGGAGTTTCTTGTAATATATGCATGCGACAGTCTTCATCGCACATAATTGGATAGGTTTGTTTCTTTAAGTCAGATAATTGATAGTTTGCTTTACGACAAAGTCCACAGTTCTTTTTATCACTATCTTTTTCAACTGCGTTGATACAACAATACTCACTTATCATAAGTTCAATACGTCCATAAATTGGATAGATAAAGTTTCCTTTTTCTTGATAGTTGTCTTCATATTGTTGCACTATCTGTATGCACTCTTCTAAACTTAATTCCAAAGAGAAACATACCCCGAACGCATGACGTTCAAATAAGAAACGTGCATACGCATGATTGGCTACATTTAAAGATGTATCACAAATACAATCGTGTTGTTGATACAGTCCTCCACTCTCCTGAATCATACACAAAGATGTCTTAGGATATTCTTTTTTCATGACTCTGGAAGTTCTAGGATAAACTCCTTTTTCATCTCTTAGTTTTTGATACAAAGTATCTCCATCTACAAAAATCATAGGCATGTTTGCTTCTTTACAAGCAAGGTATTGTTCCATCGTGTGCACAACCACAAGAACTTCTGGTAGCTTTTCTTGTTTGTTTAGATTCGTAGGTTGACCCGTTGTACCTACTTGACGATTTGGATTACAAACTTTTCTCTGTTCTTCTAACTGTGACAAAGCATCTCTACGCATTTGATTGATTTCTTTGATTGGAAGGATACAAGTATGATCCATATGAAATTCTATTTGTAGAAAATCAAAGGGTGTATCTTTGCTCTTTCTAAGTTGTGCATCTAAACGTTCTTCATCCAATGGTGTATGATTCGCTTTTACACATGGTATCGTGCTTTCTACAATGACTTGATTTCCAAGTTCATCCATCACTTCTAATTGAGCAAACTGTTCACAGAACGCCTTAAAGCTTCCATATACAGGTACTCTTCGTTTTCCACCTTCATATGTTTCTTGTAATTGTTTTAATTGCTTTACATCACTTGTTTTTACTACGACACTTCCCTTTTCCACAAAGAACGTCTTATCAATTTCAATAATATCCTTACCATCTCCATGATTTACCAACAACCCATTCTTATAGATACGATTGATACGAAACCCTTCATCATTCTTTAAAGATAATATACGAATTCCATCTCCTTGATACAATGGTTTACTTAACTGTATGCTTACTTTATCTTTACGGAAATCAATTACTTTTCCAATTTCAATCCCCATATGATTTGGTCGATTGAAATTCATTAAATCACTTCCCATTTTATGAAATAAATGACCTGCACTAAATCCACGATGAAAAATCTTTTGCATATCTTCTTCGATCGTCGCATCCACATGAAAAACCTTTCCTTCATAATATGCATCGATGGCTTTACGATAGGTAGAAACCATAAGGGCTACATATTCTGGACGTTTCATTCTTCCCTCAATTTTAAAAGAGGCAATACCCGCTTCAATTAGTGCTGGTACTTGTTTGATAGAGTTCAAATCTTTCGGACTTAACAAATACTTTCCATTCGCTTTTACACTATGCACTCCAGTATCATCAATTCTCTCTAAATCATATTGCATACGACAACTCTGTGCACATTCTCCACGGTTCCCGCTTCTTTGTTGTGTCATGGCACTCATTAAACATTGTCCGGAATACGAAATACATAAAGCCCCTTGTACAAAGACCTCTAAATCCATTCCTAACTTACTATATTGTTGAATTTCTTCAATGCTAGTTTCTCTTGGAACGACGACTCTAGCTGCACCTAGTTCTTGTAGTAAGTGAATTCCTTGTGGATTATGTATATGCATCTGCGTAGAGGCATGCAGTTCAAAATCAGGAAAGTGTGCTCGTATCAATTGAAACAATCCCAAATCTTGGATAATCAACGCGTCTACATCCGCATCTTGCAGTTGTTTTATATATGTTAAACAAGCTTCTATTTCCTCTTCCTTAATCATTGTATTTACAGTCACAAAAACACGTACGCCATAAACATGGGCATACGCAACTGCTCGTTTCATCTCTTCTTCATCAAAGTTGTTGGCGAATGCACGTGCCCCAAACATCACACCACCTAAATACAGTGCATCACAACCATTTTGTACGGCTGCTTGTAAGGCTTCAAAAGAACCTGCTGGTGCTAATAATTCTACACGTTTCATACTTATACTCCCCTTCTAAAATTCCGCGGTTTACAAATCGTTTTCATAACTGTTGAAACCAACAAAATCCCTAATACCAATATACCCGCTATCGCAATCGTATCAATCCCTGTTGTTAAGGCTTGCATAGCATTTCCTTGAATAGCTTGTAACATGGTACGATACATTCCTCCTCCAGGTACTAAAGGAATCAAAGCCGCAACTAAAAATGTAGTTACTGGAGTCTTACAAACACGCGCAAATATTTCAGAATATAAAGACAGGGCAATTGAACCCCAAAACATCGACATCATTTCAGACATTTGCATATCCAAACATACATGATAAACAATACCACCGATGGCTCCGCCAATTCCCGCAAGGATTAATTTTTTTCCTTTTATATTGAATAGGATTCCAAATCCTAAAGTTGCTAAAAATGAACCAATTATAATTTGTATCATCTTACATACCTCCACTTATGCCAATGGACATACTCAAAACAAAACCAATTCCAGCCGCAATCGCAACTGCCGCAATCACTGCCTCTACGCCTCTAGACACACCAGAAAGATAATCTCCCGCCACAGTATCTCGTATCGCGTTGGTAATTGCTAAACCTGGCACCAACAACATGATACTAGATATAATCATAATATCCACAGGTGCTTCTTTGAATAAAGCGTGAAAGATTAACGCAAAGAAAGCCCCAATCCCTGCAGAAACAGCATTGGTAAAAAAGTTATTAAATGCATGATGTTCCATAAACCAACTCATGGATTTGATTGCCATACCAATCACAAAGGAACATACTGCCACAATGATATTTCCTCCAAAAAACAACGCAAATCCAAACGCACTCAATGCGCCAAAAAATAACGTTGGTAAAAAAGAATAACGTTTCTCATCCGCAATCGCATGCAAGCTTGTTTGAAGTTCTTCGATTGTAAAGGATGATGTTGCGGCTTGTCTTGATAATTCATTTATTTTGTCAATGCAGTTTAAATCTACTCCATTGTTGCGTACACGAAGAATTTTAGTATGGGTAGTTTTATTTACAGTGATGGATAACATAATACCCGTTGGGGTCACAAAACTTTCTGCATCTTCCACCTCTGGAAAACTAGTACAAAGTCGTACCATGGTTTCTTCTACTCGATATATTTCTGCCCCATTTTGGATCAACAGTTTCCCAGCATAACTGCACATCTCTAAGAGTTGATTTGTATTCATATTCTTCGCCTCGCTTACGCTATCAAGTATATCGAAAAATAGCTAAAAAAGAAAACAATTTCTGCATTATTTTCATTATTTTGAAGACAAATCGTACAACCATGGAAATTCTTACCTTTTTACACTATAATAGGTAGTAGAAAGCTGGGGTGAGCTTATGAATCGTAAGGTTATGATCATTATGAATCCAAAGGCGGGTAAAGGAAATGCAAAGTCTTCTTTGTTCACGATTTGTGACAAGTTCAATGCGATGCAAGATCATGTGGAAGTCTTTGTGACGCAGTATGAGCACCACGCTACCAAACTTGCCAAAATGCATGGAGAACAATTTGATATTTTAGTTTGTATGGGTGGAGATGGTACATGGAATGAAGTCATTAGTGGATTATTAAGTATAAAGAAACGACCTGAAGTATGTTATTTACCAAGTGGAACTGTGAATGATTTTGCGTCTACTTTAAAACTTTCAAAGAGTGCAAGTAAAATGATGGAACACATTGAAGAATACAATCCGTTTCCTTGTGATATGGGCAAATTTAATAAACAGTACTTTACGTATATTGTTGCATTTGGTATCTTTACAGAAGTGTCTTATAACACTCCCCAAAACATCAAAAACACCTTTGGCAAGGTTGCCTATTTTCTAGAAGGCTTTAAACAACTTACAAGAATTCCAAATTATCATATCAAGGTAGAAGTAAACAACGAAATCATTGAAGATGATTTCATATTTGGAAGTATTACCAATTCCAAATATATCGCTGGCTTTTCTTATGTAAGTGCTAAGGATACAGAATTGGATGATGGTCTATTTGAAGTCATGCTCATTCGTAGTCCTAACAATCCCATGGATGTTCAAGCCATCGTCGCTGCTTTACTAAAACGGGAGATTAATGAAAAATGGATGTATTTCTGTAAATGTAAAAGTCTACGTATATTATCAAAGCAACCAATTCCTTGGACATTGGATGGTGAAGATGGTGGAGAAACCACCGAATGCACCATCACCAATCTCCATAAAGCAATCACGATTCTCATCTAACCAGAAAAATACTTTCTGGTTTTTATTTACTTTCTTCTCTTAATAGGATATACTCTACTTATAAATTAAACAGTGTTTAATTTATAAGTAGAGGTACACATATGCGCATAAAAGATGAACAACAAATAGAGAAGAAAAAAGAAGAAATTCTATCACACGCCAAAAACATCCTTCTTGAAGAAGGATTCGATCAATTGTCAATTCGTAAGATTGCGGCTCGAATGAAACAAACCCCTGGCATTTTATATCATTACTTTGAAAACAAAGAAATGATTTTAACACGCATTGTTGAAGATGGGTATCAACTCATTCTACAAAGCATCCAAAAAAATAGAAATGTTAAGGATTTACAAGAGCGACTCCTAGCAACACTTACTTCTTATATGGAGTGCATGTGTGAGCAGAAAGAACTATTCTTATTATTGATGAGTAGTAAAGACCCCAACATTAGAATGCGCGTAGATGTACTCAAAGAAGATGCAATCGAACGTCAAAGTATTCGTTTTTTATGTAGTGAACTTGAAACAGGCGTAAAGAATGGCGTCTTTGAAATTGAAGATTGTTATCGCAAAACACAGTGGGTATGGTGTGCCACCTATGGAGTCATCTCTCGCATCATTCAAGAACAAATAACAGACGAGCAAAAGAATCTCCTAATAAAGGAGCATGTGACTTCTATTTTGAAATCACTAGAAAGGTAACTCATGAAAACATTAATTATATACGCAAGCAAACATGGCGCAACAAAAGAAATTGTACATTTATTAGCAAATAATTCCTGTGATATTAAGGATATTATTGATAAAGATATCGACTTGTCATCTTACGATAACGTTGTACTTGGTTCTGGCACCTATGCCGGAATTCTTGATAAACATATGAAGGAATTCATACGAGTACAAGAAGAAACTCTATTACAAAAGGAGCTTTACTTATTTATATCAGGACTGAGTGGAGATTCTTCTTCTATGGATAAAGTATGTGCAGAGAATATTCCTGCAAACATCCTAAGCCATATCACCTACAAAGATCATTTGGGCGGAAGACTTAATATGCCTGATATGAATCTATTTGAAAAAACACTGATTAAAATGATCAACAAAAAAGGTCATTTCTATACCCCAGAACAAGCAAAAAATAACATTGATTTATTAAATTACGAACGTATAAAATTATTTAAGGATAAACTTTCGAAGGTCTAATTGAAATTTCATGAATAGAACTATACGCTACGTATCTCCATGTTAGGAATGGTAATGTCTCTCCTTTGATATTTGAATACTTTCCATCATAAAATGAAAAAATCGTAAGATCTGTATAACATCCTTACGATTTTTTTTAATTTATAATTAAGCTTATCTAATGATTTTCTGCCAACACTCAAATGAAGTGGTAAACGTCTTAGCGAATTTCGTTAAAAAGTAAGTACTACTATAGAAGAGGAATATTGTCCACCTTTTCACTCCGTTCGCAAAGCTGTTACTGGATCTTCATGCGATGCTTTCTTTGAAGGTATTAACCCTCCAAGCAGAGTCAAAACAACACTCAATAAAATCAAAACGATTGCCCCTACAATAGGTAACGATGCATTCACTAAGGTATTCCCAGCAATTTCATGTATCACCATATTTCCAGGTATCAACAAGAGTAGTGTTACTACGATTCCTAGGACACCCGCCAATAACCCAATGATAAAAGTTTCTGCATTAAATACTTGCGATATATTCTTTTTACTGGCACCCATTGCTCGTAATATACCAATTTCTTTTTTTCGTTCCAAGACACTTATATATGTGATGACACCAATCATGATGGAAGAAACAACTAATGAAATCGCCACAAATGCAATAAGCACATAACTAATTACATCGATAATATCTGTAACAGATGACATCAATGTTCCTACATAATCTGTATATGAAATTACCTTATCTTCATCCATTTTTTTCATGTCTTCATTGTATTTATCCAACACATCAAGAACCTTTTGTTTACTAACAAAATCCTTTGGATAAATGCTAATCCCATTTGGTTTATCAACATTTGAATATCCTAATTTTTTTAAGTTTCCATCAAAGGTAGACGCTTCCTTCATCATCAAAGACATCATCAATTCGGATAACTCTTTTTCATTCATATTCATTTTAATTGCTTTGGAAAACATCGTTCCATCCACCTGAATTGCATCTTGTATCTGCGTTAACATTACCCCCATCTGCTTCTCCATTTGACTTGCGAGTTGCGTTTTTAAGTTTGTTGCAATTGTAGTAGAGAATTCATTGACCAGCGATTGCATTTGCTTTTCAAGATTTACTTGGAATTGTTCGCTTAAGCCACTTTCCTTTAGAAATGCTATCATCTCTGTTTGGATTAACGTTTGTGCTTCTTCGCTTTGAAAATACGAAGCAAAATACTCGGTTAATTTTGTGGGATCCTGTAAATCATTCTCTGTAAGATATCTTTGAAAATCGGCTTGTATCGATCGAACCATCTTTTCAATTTGTTCCTGTGACATCGTAAGATTGAGATTCTCAAAAATTGCATTTACATCAATTGCAGGAAGTTTATCAAAATCAATGCTTAAATCTGTAAAATCAAAACTATTCACATCCAATTTGATTTTGCTTTGGTCAAACGAAAAAGCGCTTTTTAACATCGTTTCATCAACACTAAATAAGGAAGTCATATCCATAGAACGATCATCTGACGTATTAAACTCTTTTCCCGTAAAGACATCTATTGATGGCTGCTCTAATTGCTTTGCTACGATTGTACTATCTTGTGCTTGCTTCATAACATGTGTAGTTAAATCGGCAGGATAAGCAATCCCAGCCTTCAACATTGTTGCACTTGCTTCATCACTTGGCTGTACAATTCCAACAATTTTTATTTCCTCTCCATTTTGTATCAATGTACTCATATGATTTTTATCATTCATCTTATCGATGTACACTTGATAGCTTTCATCGTATTGATAATACTCTGTAGCATTGACTAGCTTAAATGTAGTTCCTACTATGTCTTTGTAACTATATGATTGGTTCATTTTAGGTAGCTTAACCGCTTCTTCTTTTGAGAACTGTTGTATCATCTGATCTAACTCTGTATAACTACGCAAACCTAATGTGTACAACATCAAATCATTCATATTCCCATTTTTTGTAAGTACAAGCACACATTCGTTGTAGTTCTTTGGCCACTCCCCTGCTTTTATATCATATTGACTCTCATATAAACTTGGATTACTAGGCATTTGATAAAACACATCCGTACTCATCATCATAGACATCATACTATTGGATTCCGAGGAGGATCCAAAACCAAGACTAGAAAAAGATTTATCTGGATGCACTTGTCGAATATCTTTTGTATTGTTTTGATAAATTTGCGGAGCTATTGCATAGGAGTATTCAATTGAATTTATATTCTGCTTCATGTCTGTTTTCTTTTGATCCAAATATTCCTTCAAAGAAACCAAATCATTAGAACCTATTTTAGAAAACATGTTTGTAATCATCTGTGAAACATGTACCTCTCCATCTTTTGAAGTGTCGTTTGATTTTGGTAAAGTATCGCTCATCATCGAAGTGATATCAAATCCCGTACTTTGTATTTGTAGTGGATATTGTGATAGCGTATCTTCTTCGATCGTTTTGATATATTGGCTCACTCCATTGGAAAGAGATAGAATTAATGCAATTCCAATAATTCCAATCGATCCAGCAAATGATGTTAATATCGTACGTGCTTTTTTTGTACGAAGATTATTAAAGCTTAAAACAAGCGACGTAAGAAAAGACATAGAGGATTTCCCCATATTTTCATGTCTTGGTTGATCTACATCATCTTCGCTAAGCTGATAAGGATTTGTATCACTACGAATAGTTCCATCCTTTAACTTTACGATTCGGGTAGCATATTCTTCAGCTAAATCTGGATTATGCGTGACCATAACCACAAGGCGGTCTTTCGCAACTTCTTCCAACAACTTCATGACTTGTATACTGGTATCGCTGTCCAAAGCCCCTGTGGGTTCATCCGCAAGTACAATATCCGGATCATTGACCAAAGCGCGCGCAATCGCAACACGTTGCATTTGTCCACCTGACATTTGGTTTGGTTTTTTATGCCCTTGTTCTCCTAACCCTACTTGATCAAGAGCTTCCTTTGCTCGCTTTCTGCGTTCGCTTTTTGAAATACCAGAGATGGTCAATGCAAGTTCCACATTCGCTAATACACTTTGATGTGGAATCAAATTATAGCTTTGAAACACAAAACCTATTGTATGATTACGATAAGAATCCCAATCATGGTCTTTATATTTTTTTGTACTAATCCCATTGATAATTAAATCTCCTTCATCATAACGATCAAGGCCTCCAATGATATTTAAAAGTGTTGTTTTTCCAGATCCACTAGGACCCAAAATTGCAACAAACTCATTATCTCTTAAATTTAAACTTACTCCAGCAAGTGCTGTTTGCACAAGACTTCCAGTTGTATATTCTTTTTTAATTTCTTTGATTTGTAGCATTGTGTTCATCCCCTTCATCCATTTAGGTATTTGCGTAGAATTTATTTTTTTATTATATCAAATATTTTCCAATTTTACACCTTATGTGATTTTTATCGTCCTGCTAATCAAAGAAAATATCGATTTTATGCTTGTGTAGTTTGGACTAAAGATGTAGAGGATTATTTTGTGTTAACTACAGCCGATATGAGTAAGAATTATAATGTATGAAATTCACCCCGAAATCGTAGAAGATTTTAGACAATAGTACTAAGTTGAATGTTATTTCTTTCCATCCTATTTGTGTGATGTTTTGCCATTAGTTTTATCAATTGTATTTGAATACTGAAGATATCAAGAAATACATTGGTTAATGTTTGCCAGTGATTTTAAAGAATTATAAAGAAGAGTTCTTGCAGTATCTTGTGCTTTATAGTGGAAAATATTTTTTTCTATGACTATGAGAGAGTTTATTGAAAACAGAGATGGTTCCAGTGATGTGATAAAGGGATTTATCTTAGAATATTTTGATTGATTAGGTGAAATCATAAAATGTGATTTCAAAAATTTTTAACGAAATTTAGGAATTCTAATTATTTTTCTCGTATGTATATATTGAAAGGAAGGTAATTAGATGAATGAAATAATTACAAAAGATAAAGAATTCAAAGATTTAGTACACGTAATTCGTGGACAGCAAGTGATTCTTGACAGTGATTTAGCACTGCTGTATGGTACTGAAGTTAAAAACCTTAATAGACAAGTTAAAAGAAATTCTGGTAAATTTCCTGAGGATTTTATGTTTCAGTTAATGAGAGAAGAAATAGATTATCTGATGAAGTGCCAAAATGGCACCACACCAAATAACTTTATGACAGGAAATGAAGGAGGGCGCAGAACTATGCCTTATGTATTTACAGAACAAGGTATTTATATGGTTGCAACGATTCTGAAAAATGATATCGCTACACAGCAAAGTATTTATATTATGCGATCATTTAAGGAAATGAGGCATTATATCGCAGAGAATAAAATGTTATTAAGCAGTAATGAACTCTCTAATATCAACCAGCGACTAGATAAACATGAAGCTGATATAGTTAAAATTATGGATAATTTTATTAACGACACTACAGTAAAAGAAATTACATTCTTGGAAGGTCAAAGATTTGAAGCCAATGAAGCTTACATAAGCATCTATAGACAAGCAAAATATACCATATATGTAATTGATAATTTCGTTGATATCAATACTTTGAGTTTACTTAAGCATAAGCAAAACAATGTAGTTGTAACTTTATTTACCGCAAATAAAAGTGTTCCAAAATTACAGAGATTAGAAGTACATAATTTTGATAGAGAATACCCAAATTTATATGTCAAAAGGATTAGAGATTTCCATGACCGTTATATTGTTTTAGATTATGGTACATCGGATGAAATTATGTTTCATTGTGGTCATTCTAGTAAAGATACGGGAAATAAAGTAAGTACGATTCACAAAATGTTGGACACAGAAGTTATGCATCCTGTAATAGATAAAATTTTAGAAAATAGCGACTCATTGTTTAGATAGATATTTTATACTTTAAGCTATCAGATAAATAGAAAAAGATAATCAATGATAAATGATTTCCATCTAAATTATCTTCTAATTTAATCGATTTGTATCTATTTTACAAATTGAAACCTGGTAAGAGCCTTATTTCCATTGTTCCTATCTTTTTTGTAAACCTACATAATCCAACTTATCACTTTCTTATTTTCCCTAACTAAATACGCTCTTCTGGGTTCCTTTATGAAAAAACTTATGCTGGTAATGACCCTCTATTATGTGGTTGTGGTTTTGAAATGAAATTTGTTGATTGTTATTTCCCTCTAGAGATACAAGAGAAAATTAATGAAAAATGGAAATACCCAAAATAAAATGTACCCTATAAAACAGAGTCAGTATGTCTTTTTTCATACTGTCCATTTTACAGGGTACATTTTAGGATAATGTGTTCTTTTATTTACCCATTGAAGTTAACTTTCCCAAATTTATCTGTATTCTTCTTTCTACCTAATTTCTTCTCTAACATCTTAGATTGTGGTTTGCTTTTTGCTTGACGACTTCTCTCTAATAATGCTTTTGTATCTACTTTCTTTTGTTCGCTCATATCCATCATTCCTTTCCTAATATTTTATAGAGTTCCCTTAAATCGGTAATCTCATAAGTGCTGTTTAATATTATTTCTTTTACATCTTGTCTTGGATGATACCAACACGTATCAATACCAGCGTTGATACCTCCTTGGATATCACTTGATAAGGAATCGCCGATTATCAACACGTTATGTTTATCAACTTCACCAATACGCCTAAAACACGTATCAAAATAAGCCAGGTCTGGTTTTTGATATCCTATTTCTTCTGATACAAAGACATCTTTGAAGTAAGGTCGTAACCCACTCTCATCCAATCTTTGATATTGTGTAGCACTAACTCCATTACTGGCTATATATAAGTCATATTCTTGATAAAGTGCTTGGACTACTTCCATAGCATACTCCATCATTTCATGACCATGTGCTAAACGATTTTGATAATCATCTTCAAACTGAATGCCATCATCCTGTATCCCTACTTCTTGAAAGAGTTTTCCAAATCTAGAATAAATCACTTCTTTTCGACTTATTTCTCCTGCTTCATAAGCGTTCCATAGTTCTTTATTAATCTCTAAATAGCGATTACGAATACTCTCATTATAAGGATATCCATACGCTTCAAATGTATGTATCAACGCATGATATTCTGCCGCATCAAAATCTAATAATGTGCCATCTGCATCGAATAATATTGTTGTATATTGTTTCATAATTACCTCTTTCTTTTGTATTATAACGGTTTTCTTATAAAACGTAAAGAAACTATGGTAATATTATAAACGAGGTGATACACATGAAAGGCTTGTTATTTGTTGGATTGGGTGGAGCAATTGGCGCTATAATGCGTTATGGCATTAGCATGTTCCCATTAAAAAGCGAATTTCCTTTCCTTACATTGTTCATCAATATCTTAGGTGCTATTATGATTGGATGCATTGTTGGGTTCAGTGAAGAACATACGAGCAATGAAGATCTCTTATTGTTTTTAAAGACCGGAGTTTGTGGTGGATTCACTACTTTTTCAACCTTTTCTTTAGAAGCAGTTCAGCTTTTTGAAAAGCATCGCTATTTTGCTGGTGGCAGTTATGCAGTGGTTAGTGTTGTCTTTTGTATTGTAGGTGTACTGCTTGGAAAGAGCATTTCTAAAACCTTATTTGCTTAGTGCTATAAATCGTTTATTTTCGTGATTTTTTATTGCCAATCTTTTTTTTCTATGATACTATAATAGGGCAGTAAAAACTAGGGGTATAGTACAATGGTAATATAACGGTCTCCAAAACCGCTGATGGGAGTTCGATCCTCTCTACCCCTGCCATGAAATACATAAAACGTTGTCAAAAAAATTGACAACGTTTTCTTATGCTACAAATGTATAAAGAAGGATAACATACCAAAAACCATCAATATCGCGTGAATATTGTGATTATAAAATCTATTAACATAATAGAAATTCCTATTATGCAAATAAACCATGCAGTCTTCTGTTTCATACGAGAGACTATGTATTCCTCCAGAGGTTCCACAACATAAATTAGAGCTAACCCACCAAGCGCAAATGTGAATACTGAACGCAAACAAACAAAACCATCAATGTTCATAAACAATCCAGTATAATCCCACCAACGATGTTTCCATATTTGCCACATACCCCATCCTGTAATATATTCTACGATTCCTGTTATCAACATTCCCATAATAAATACAATCCAAGGATATTTTTTATATTTATGTAATAATAAAGCCATAAGTACAGCCCCGACACCATAAACAGGTAAATATGGGCCGTACATAAAACCCCGATTTCCTATCCAATTCTCACTAACATAATAAAATATTTCTTCATAAATCCAACCACTAACACATCCTATAAAGAAAATGAAAATTAGAACAATTAAACGTGCGTGGATAAATTCTTTAGATTTTCCTATAAAATGTTCAATCATTTTAGTTCCTCCCTTAAGCATTATTTGTGTTACATTATAACAGGTTTATTTTTACATTTGTTAAATCTGTATAATTTATCATGATGTGTTATTTAAAAAATTCTGCATTAAGTAAAACTTTATTCCCATACGATTCGTTATATAGATAGGAGGTAGCTATGAAAGAACAGATGATCATTAACAAAATAAAAAAAGGCGATCAACGTACACTTGATTCCTTTATTCGTGAACTATACCCTCCTATTTATAGCTTTGCCTATCGTAAGCTACAAGGTGATGACATTGCGAAAGATATTACACAAGAAGTATTCCTTCGTTTTGTTCGCCAACTCCCTTTATACCATTGTGAAGGAAAGACATTACATTATCTTTATCGCATTACAAGTAATCTATGCCATGATCATTTTCGTAAGATGAAGCGTGAACAAAGTGTAGATATAGAAGATAAAGCATATGAGCTTAGTGATAACAGTAGTGTACACGAAAGTATTTTAAATCAAATACAAAACGAAGAACTTATGTACTATATCAAAGGACTAAAAGAAGAACACCAAGATGTTCTCCTATTAAAGTATTTTCATCAAATGACATTTAAGGAAATTGCGGATAGCTATCAACTTCCCCTTTCTACTATTAAAACAAGACATACTGCCGCATTAAAACGATTATCTAAATTATGGAAAGAAGGTGACGCATATGATAAACCATAAAAAAATGATTTCGATTGATGAACTGCATTTAGAAACAACCATTCAATTGTGTAAACAAGAACAATCTCACATCCTACAAAAACAAAACACAAGCCTACTTTTATTATTCACTCGTTATATAATGATGGATATACGAATGTATGCATCCTTTGCGTTAATTGGCTTTTTATTGACTTTACTGTTCTCTGGATTTCATCGAACATTCATTTTAATTTATGTATCCATCTACTTTTTCTCACTAGGGTTATTCGCGCTATATGAATTTTATAAAAATGCATTCTATCACACCACAGAATTACTCTCCAGTGCATACTTACACCCTGGACGTTGTCTCCTAATGAAAAATGCAAGTATCGCATGTATGGAATGTATTCTTTTTCTCATCCTGATGATGCTTCCAATGGTTCATCAACAAATTACTTTAACGCAAGGAATTTTATGCTTCCTCGTTCCTTTGTATGCGTTACAAATCGCAATGATATATCTCTTACCAATTATAAAAGGTTATTATTCAGCACTTGTCCTGTATATAGTTCTCTATGGTATCTATTTTATATTTGTAAAAACATTCTCTTTGCTTCAAATAACAAGTACTATATCTTTTCTCATTCTCACAATTATCATTTTTATATACCTAATAAGTATGTATCAACTGTATCTAAAAACAAAAAAACAAGGAGGTAATACGTATGGAATTACTTTTGGAACATATTAATAAAGCATTTAAGAAGACTTCAGTGGTATGCGATATCAATTTATCTTTACAAGAAGGAGTGCATGGTTTATTAGGTGCCAATGGTTCTGGCAAAACAACCTTAATGCGAATTATTTGTGGGTTATTGCCAAAAGATAATGGAACGATTATGTTCGATGAAATCGACGCTATGGCACAATACGATATTTACGCAGCTAATATCGGTTATATGCCACAACACTTTGGATATTATCCTCATTATAGCGTGTATGAGTTCTTAGAATATATGAGCATTGTTAAAAATCTATCTAAGGATTATGGTAAACAAAGAATAGAAGAGCTTTTAAAGACGTTAAATTTAGTAGAAAAAAGAAATACAAAAATGAAGAAGTTATCTGGTGGGATGCTAAGAAGAGTTGGTATAGCACAAGCATTATTAAATGAGCCAAAAGTGTTGATTTTAGATGAACCAACGGCTGGTTTAGATCCAAAAGAACGTATTATTTTCCGTAATTTGATTGCTTCTTTATCACAAGATTGTATCGTCCTTTTATCTACCCATATCGTTAGTGACATTGAAACAATTGCAGATGATATCCTCATCATGAAAGAGGGTCAAATCATTCTTCATGATACACCAGAAGATCTCTTACAAACCATCATCAAAAAAGTATGGACAATAACACTACCAAAGAAAGAAGCCTTGCTACTGATGCAACATCATATCATTGTGAAAAGTCGTAATGAAGGTAATCAGATTGAATTACGTATTGTTTCTGACAATAGACCACACCCAGATGCAACCTTATCAACACCAGATTTAGATGATCTTTACCTGTATCATTTCAAAGAGAGTGATTCTTTATGATACGTTTGATAAAAGCTGAGTTTAAAAAGATATTCAAAAGCAAAGCAAATATCGTTCTCTTGCTTGTTCTTATGATACTTAGTGGCTATAATTGTTATCAGACATATCACACAGCACCATCAAAACAACTTCCAGTAGAAAAGTATATAAATACAGATGGAGACATAAGTGAAGGACTTAACTATTGGAAAGAAGCTGATAAGATACAACGCCTTTACACAGGAACATTAAATGATTCTATCATAAAAAAAATGCATCAAGATTTCATGAAAATCATAGATACGTATTCTACGGACAAAGTAGATCATGCATATATGTTGAAAGTATATGGTGATAACTACGAAGAAAAGATAGAGAAAGCAAAAACCGAAGGATATACCACAGAGGAATTTGATAAAATCTTTCCTAATTATGTTTCTATCTATAAAGGGTATTGGGCTCAACCTATAGAAGGTACTGATAAATTAAAATTTGGTGGTCTGGATATTTTCATGGAAGGCGATGCTACAACCTCTCTCTATTCCTCAATCTACAACGTCTATAAATATACTGAGAACCCTGATGAAATGTCTTATGACACTGCTTCACTCGAACAACTGTCCAGATGGTTACACGCCTCGAATTTAACGAAACAGCAAATTCGTAAAGAGTTCTTAGGAGAAGCTCCTATTTCATCAAAAACAGAAGCTACAATAGAACCTTTGCTTGATCATTTTCAAAAATCTCCACGTAATATAGGTAGCAATATTGGAAACAATCTTTATCTAAAATCAATGTATGGACTTGATATTTTTTCACTCTTAATTATCATACTCATATTATCCAACATATTTGCTATTGAAAAACAACATAAAACAGATCAAATCATGTGTCCATCCTTTCATGGCGCAAGAAATATAACAATTGCGAAACTTATCACTGGCGTACTATTTGCCATAGGAATTGTCACTCTTCAAATAAGTATCATCACTCTTATGTCAATTATCTTTTTACCAATGAGTGATATAGGCTTCACCGTCTATGCACAATCACAGTTCTTTTTTCCAAATAGTATAACAGACTTTCTTTTCACTTATAAAGAAATGATATTTAATGGTATTCTTCTTATTACAATTTCTGCTATTGCAACAGCTTGTATTACAATGTTAATTTCTTATATTAGTAAGAATCGATTTGTAACAGTAATTCCTTTACTGCTTATCTTCATACTCACAGGATACATTCTCATTTTCGATAGTATCCTTCCTGGGACTATTTTAGATTTATTCTTCCCTGCTCAAATGGTACATTTCACTCAATTTTTCCATCTTTCCTTTCATACTGGACAAGCACAGTTTTTACCCTATTTTACAATGTTTGGCCAAACCTTCGCATGGAAAGATGCCATCATGTTATTTTGGGTATTGATGTCACTAGGCATGAGTATGCTCGTTGTAATGCATTCACGCAAACATAACGTTAAAACAAATTAATCTAAAGACACTCAAACACGAATTTTGTTTTGGCTGTCTTATTATCGTGACAACTGCCCATCTATACTTTTTTGTAATGCATATCCTATGGAAGGAATGTATTTACATCCTATGATGAGGTGATGAAATGATAGAAGATGATGTTTTCTTTGTATCTTGTGATCCATGTATTGATGAACCAATCTGCTGTTGTGAAGGTCCAAGAGGACCTAGAGGATTTCGTGGGGCTACGGGTGCAACAGGTGCGACTGGCACAAAAGGCTCCACAGGTGTAACTGGAGCTACTGGAAATACTGGTGCGTCAGGTGCCAATGGAGCGACTGGGCCTACAGGAGCTACGGGTGTAAAAGGGGCAACCGGTGCCACTGGAAACACTGGTGCTGATGGGGCTACTGGTCCAACGGGTGCTACTGGCAACACTGGAATTACAGGTATTACGGGAGTAACTGGACCAACAGGTGCAACCGGAAATACTGGTGCTGATGGCGCAACTGGCCCAACAGGTGCCACTGGAAACACTGGTGCTGATGGTGAAAGCGGACCAACTGGGGCTACTGGAAACACTGGAATTACAGGTGTTACTGGCGCAACTGGTCCAACAGGTGCTACAGGAAATACAGGTGCTGATGGCGCAACTGGCCCAACAGGGGCAACTGGAAATACTGGAGCTGATGGTGAAAGCGGACCAACAGGTCCTACAGGTCCTGCGGGAATCGAATTTTTTAACGGTTTTTCTTTTGGTGGTTCACAAAGTGTAGAACCTGGAGGAAAAGTAGTACTTGCACAAGGTTTCTTTCAACCTAATTTTTATAGTTTTGCTACAGGTACAGGCGATATCAACATACTTGCAAATGGAACTTATCGCATAAGTTTTGGATTAAACATTTTATTAGAGTCTCCAACAAGTGCATTACCAGTTGCCTATAGTTTTTATTTGGATCAAAATATCTTTCCAAGTTCTGCATTTGGGGAATATCTAACTACTACAACTGCTTCTTCCTCTATTCTATTTACCGCTGAAACAATAGCTACAATTTCAGCTGGACAAGTAGTATCACTACGTAATATTGGAAGTGGAACAAATGTACTAACTGGTGATGCGGGAACACAAAATGTTACCAATGCCTTTATCATGATTATGAAGTTATTATAGAAATATATGAGCCGTCTTTAGTATCGTACACATGAAAATTAATAAAAAACAGGAAAAGCCAAGTGCATATTAAGTGCTTGGCTTTTCTATTGTTCATAGTTTGTTATTTTTCTTTCCAGACCTTGCTTTATGTAGTAGAAAACCCTATTAGAATTGCACACTGTTCATGTCTTTCTTATAGGGTAGAGTTTTATACTTTAAGCATAAATCATTTTCATATGCATTATTTACTCCAGTTTTAAAACCTTTAGAATACTATCTTTCATCATTCTCACAAAGACAATGCAAACTCTCAAGTTTAGAATACAATTGACCTTCTAGTAAAGTAATCTGTGTAATTGTTTTACGAACAGATTCATTGACCATCAAGAGTTCTTCTATGGAAATATCGCTGGCAACAGCTTTTTGTAGTTTTTCTCCTTCTGCATTCAAGATGTGTGCAATCCCTGCCTCCTCTAAAGCAATGGAATGAATAACTTCACTCACGCCCTTCTCACAAGTAATATTTGTTGGATCTGGATTAGGTATAGGAGAGAAATCATCACAAGATAGAATAACTTCTAAGGTAAGGACAGTATTCTCATTGGTAGAACAATCCTTTACGAATATTTGAATTTCATATCGTTCCTCATACCCATTCATACAGTACTCTTTCAATACCATTGCCTCGAAATGATATGAACAAGATAAGCGATATACTTTAGAGCAATCATTTGATAGAGAAATGACTTCAATATACGTATTACCTTCCCCTTGATAAGCAAGGCAATAACCATCATGAATTGCGATAATATCTATAATTTGCATACCTTCTTCGACACACTGTGTTTTTAGAATTGTTTGAGAGCATCGATCCCAAAAAACAATCTTATCTTCATATACTAATAGGATCACGGAACATGTTGGATGTACACTTATTGCACATATTCCTTCTTCTACTTCCCATGTTTTTAATTTGCGAAAATTTAAATCTAAGCAAAACAGTATAGAAGGATGTTCATTAGAAAATGCATAGTAATAGCATTCTGATCTATCGAAACAAATACCATCATAGTGATGCGCACAACTATACTTTCCTTGTTTACATAAATTCTCATCTAATCTTATAATTCCATCATAACCATAGCTTAAAAGTGCATAATCACATCCATCATAGGCTACGCTTTTTATTTCTTCTATTGAACAAGACATTGGTTTATAACAGCCTGGTTTTATCGTTATCAAAAGAATACCCCCATCTTCATTATATTCATATCTTATTTTATGATATGAATACAAAATGGTGCATAAAATCATGCAAACATTTTATTTAGCGCAATTTCCTGAGATTCGATAATCTACAATACTCATTTTTGTTTGACCTATTCTCACCTCTTATACAATGATATCGTCTTGAAGTGAGGACTCCTACCTAAAAATCGTTGAATTTCCAAAAGCTAACCTACCATTTTCTTCCTTTTCAATTATCGCATAAATAAAACAGAGGTTCCTACAAGCAGGAACACTCTGTTTTTACTTTCCGCAGTATGGTGATTCCCTTAACAGATTCCCTCTATTTGACAATCGACCACGCTCAATTTTTGTTTTAAAACAGCTTCTAATAAGGAAATAGATGCCAGCATATCTGAAACGCTTTTATTAATACATAATAATTCTTGTGCGCTGATATCTCCCATTGCTACCGCTTTTTGTATTTTCGCACCTTCCGCATTAGCAATCGCCGCAAGGGCTGCTTGTTGTAATGCGACAGACTCGATTAAATCGTTAATTTGTTGTTGGTAGTTGTAACGTAACACTAGTGTATCAAATGAATTGCTTGTTTTACTTACACGGACACCATTTACATTTTCAGTATCTACGGTGTATGTGTAGTCAACGCTTGCTATATTGACAATTGGATTTGGCAATGGCATTACATGGATGAGTGCTTTAAATATGATTGCAACTACTTCTCCTGGCGCAATTGGATTCGTTAGTGTAATCCCAGTAGTAGGTGTACCACTATATGGAACATTTACACTTAGGGTTCCATTCACATAGTTTGTACCATGCACAATAATATCCTTAATTACAACATTGTTCGCAGGAACATTACCTGTGTTTGTGACTGAAATCTGATAGGTGATAGTATCGCCTAAGAAAGATATAAACTTATCTGCACTTTTTTCAATCACTACGTTTGCATGATGCACTTGTGTACTTACTATACTGCTTGTTGTAGTAGCGCTTACTCCATTTGGTTGGGCTGGATCTACCGTGTATTTGTATTGAACATTAGCGATATTTTGAATTGGATTTGTCTTTGGTACATCGCTGACTTTTACTTGGAAGCTAACAAAAGAACTTCCTCCAGCGCCAATTGGTGTATTCAGTGTAATATTAGGAAGTGTCCCTGTTGCACCGATGAGAGATCCTGCTACATAGGTTGTCCCTGTTGGAATGGCATCTTGCAATGTCACATTGCTTGCTGCAACATTTCCTATATTTTGCAAATCAATTGTATACGTTAATATATCATTTACATCTGCATACGCTTTATCTACTGTTTTTGTTGCATTTATTTGTGCATGGTTGATAAGTGTTGTCACCATATTGCTCTCCTCTGTTCCACTAGACCCATCTGGATTCGCAGGATTCACTGCATAGTTGAACGATGTGGTCGCTGAATTTACAAGTGGGTTGGTTTGTGGAACACTCGCATCTACCTTTACTTGAAAACTTACCGTTGTACTAGCACCTGCACCTAATGGATTGATTAATGCAAGAATTGGTGGTGTTCCTGTTGCTCCATTTAAGGATCCAGAAAGAAACGTAGTTCCCACTGGTAAAACATCTTGAATGAGTACATTATTCGCAACTACATTCCCTGTGTTTTGAAGCTGTAAAGTGTATGTGATAACATCACCTGTATCCGCATAGCTCTTATCAACTATTTTTAATGTCGTGATACTAGCATGGTTCACTTGTGCTTCCACCGTATTACTTGCACTTGTTCCACTTTGTCCATTTGGAAATTCTGGATCCAAGGTAAATGTGAAAGTTGATGTTGCTACATTTTGAATTGGGTTTACTGATGGAATCGTTGTTCCCACTTGTACTTGAAAGCTTATGGTTGTGCTAGCACCAGCAGCGATTGGATTTGTTAATGTTAGTGTTGGAGGTGTTCCAGTGGCACCAACAAGAGAACCAGGAACAAAAGTAGTTCCACTTGGAACTGCATCGTTTACAACAACATTGTTCGCATCCACATTCCCAGTGTTATTTATAATAATGGTATACGTAATAATATCACCCGTATCCAAAAAGCTTTTATCGGAAGTCTTTTCCATGGAAAGGATGGCTTCACTGATTTGTGTACTAACCGTATTACTTGATGCACTACTACTTGCACCATTGGGTTGAGCTGGGTCTACCGTAAAGGTATAGTTTGCAAATGCATGGTTTGTAATTGGATTAGGAACAGGAACTGTGTTCCCCACGATTACTTTAAAGGATATCGTAGCAGTTCCACCTGCTGCAATCGAACCAATTAAGTTCAGTGTTGGTGGGGTCCCTGTTGCACCAAGTAATGATCCTGGTACAAATGAAGTTCCTGCTGGTATAATATCAGTAACAACTACATTGTTTGCAGGTACATTACCGGCATTTGTCAATAAAATTGAGTACGTAATTATATCACCTGTTTTAGCGAATAATTTATCAACAGCTTTACTCATAGTGATAAATGCTGTATTCACTTGTGTTGTGACAATATTACTAACCCCTGATGTCCCTCCTGGAACATCTACATTGGCAATATTAGGAATTGGATTTCCAATAGGTGGTAAAGAATTTACTTGCACTTGCCAAGAAATGGTCGCAAAGCTAGCAGCAGGTATTGTTGAAAGTGTAATCCCTGTTGCTAAATCTGTTCCAGAATAACTAGTACTTGCAATGATATTACCAATATATGTTGTTCCAAATGGTGTAGCATCTTTTACAAGGATATTATTTACTGGAAAATTATTAGGATTATCAACTCGGACAGTATAGGTTAATACATCTCCTATATTCGCAAAAGCCTTATCCACTGTTTTTACAAACACTTCTGGAGCAGCGTTCAAAATAGTATACGTTACATCATCGCCTAACACTGGTGTAAATGTAATTGGCAAACTACCACTTGAAGGTATGGATCCTGCTGGAGTTGCATTGGATGCAGAAACCATTTGTGTATATTGCGACAATGAGCTCGCACTACCTGCTGCCATAGCTTCATTTATTGTATATGAATTTCCAAGTTGCGTATAAACAATTGCTTTTTCTGTTTGAATACCATTTAATGAACCTGTAGTTGTTGCTTGGGATGCTGGCAAACCATTTATATCTAATACAAACTGATCACTCGCATCAATACGCTGTCCAATATTCTTTTCTAGTGTAATACGCGTTACAGCAAACCCGATTGCGATTGCTTGTAAACTTCCTCCAAGATTACTCTCCGTTAAGGTAATTGAAGTTGGAGCATGAGATCGCATCACGTAAGAAGCTACTGGGTTATTTAAAGAACTTCCTACAATACTAAACGTTTGTGTACCAGCACCCGAAGTTGTAACGCTGGAAGGATTTCCAAGAACAGCAACTTGTTGCCAAGTTCCTCCATTTGTTGACCATGTCCAAGTTTCGCTTCCAGGTGAAGGTGGTCCTCCATTTGTACTTTCTGCATCTGCAACAATTACTTCATAATCACTAATAGGATTTCCTGCAGAATCTTTTACAACAATATTTGTAAGAACTATACTTTGTGCTCCAAAGCCACTTACTGCAATATTTTGTAATGCTACATTCCCTGCGATACCTGCATAATTAGGTGCAGGAAGAGAAGCATTTGAGAAATATGCAAATGACCAAGTAGGAACTGTCTTCGTATTGTAACTAGTTGGATTTCCGGAGGAATTGCTATTCGTCAAATCAAATGTAACGCTATCCCCTGTAGTAAGGGTTGCGGATAAATTCGTTATGGTTTGACCTGGTGCAATTGTTAACGGACCAAAATCAAACCATCCAATTCCTCCAGCACTCACTCCAGAAGTTGGATTTGCATAAGAAAAAGGCATACGTGATCACTCCTTCAAGTTTCTTAACTTGTTTGACAAATTGTACTTTTAAATAGTTCTAGTTTTGTTTTCAAGGCAAGTTCCAAACCAATGACCGTATCAACAGCATTCTTCACAGATGCGTTTACAGCCAATAGCTGCTGAACACTTACACCAGAGGAAGAAATTACTTTTTGCAATTTCTCACTTTCGGCGTTAAGAATATGTGCAATTGCTGATTCTTCAATTGCGATTGACTCAATAATATCCCCTATTGATTCTTCACGAGTAATGGTACCAGGTTTAATGACAGGCATTCCCATATATATTCCCTCCTTTTCTTGAATACTATCGTATTCATAGCGATGAGAAAACATTGTAAAATTATTTCTCATCTGTTTTAGTGTATGAGCAAAACTTTAAAGCAACTATATCATTTGTCACTATTATCGTTTTCTTTTTTTTATACGAAAGTCAGTAAATGCTTATATGGATAGGAACTAAAGATTATTTCACAAATTGTTTCATGAAGTATGATATGATAATAGTAGGTGTTTTCATTGTAACAAACAATGGAGTAGATGAATCTTGCTTAACTTAAATTTAACACCATGTGCGTATAATAAAAATTGAGGTGATTTTATGAGAATATTAATTGTGGAAGATGAGTTAGAACTACAATCATCAATCGCTGAAGGGCTTAGATTAGATGGGTATGCTGTAGATACTTGTGACAATGGCAGTGAGGCTTGTGAATTATGTTTTGTTGTCACATACGACTTGATTATTTTGGATTTAAACCTTCCAGAAATGGATGGATTTGAAGTCTTGCAACAGATTCGTCAATACAACTCAGAATTAAAAGTTTTAATATTAAGTGCAAAAAATTCTGTTTCTGATAAGGTCAAAGGTCTAGATAGTGGAGCCAATGATTACTTAACCAAACCCTTTGCTTTTGTAGAGCTTGAAGCAAGAATAAGAAATTTATTACGAAGAAATTTCATACAACAAGATAATATTTTACTCTTCGATAAAATAACATTAGACCTTTCAAAACAAAAAGTATTTGTCGATGATACTGAGGTTGTCTTAACAAAAAAAGAATTCTCTATTTTACAATATTTTTTATTGAATCAAAATAAAACAATCAGTCAAGAAGAATTAATTGATCATATATGGGACAGTAATGTCAATAGTTTTAGTGGTGCTATTCGTGTACATATTGCTTCTTTAAGAAAGAAATTAAAGAACGTATTGACATACGATCTCATAGAAACGAAAGTTGGTGTGGGATACTTTTTAAAGGAAAGGATGGATAGCGAACATGTTCAATAGATTTTCTATTCGTATAAGACTGGTAGGCATCACCATGTTCATTCTCATCTTATGCTGTATTGGAATTACCCTTATTATCAATTACTCCGCTACACAAATGACAATACAAGTAGTTGATATCTTTGTTCCCGCGAAAGAAGTAGTACCAGTACAACATGCGAAACCTACTGACGCTTTGTCTCAAATTTATCAATCTGATCTTTCAATGGCCCCAACAGAAGACATAGAGAAGGCGAAACAACAAGCACAAGTCATGGATGCATTCTACAAAAACAGTATTTTATATATGTTTTTTATCATACTATTTGGCGCTGTTCTGATGTATTTTTTTTCAAAAAGAATCCTTCTTCCCCTCGCAACCTTAAATGCGAAAATAAAAAATAGTACAATCTCAAATCTTTCAGATAAAATCATTGTTCCAGAAGGGAATGATGAAATCAAAGAACTTGCTGTTTCTTTTAATAAAATGACAGACGGATTACATGAAGCAGTAATATTTCAGCAACAATTCTCTGCGAATGTAGCGCATGAATTAAGAACACCGCTTACTATATTAAAAACTAAAATCGAAGTATTTAATAAAAGAGACAACAGTAATCTTACAGAATACAAGCAACTTATTAGTGAATTGCAAAACCAAATTACGAGATTATCAGATATTATCCAAACTCTTTTAAAACTTACGAACACGGATGCTATTGAAGATAAAGAATATATTTCTGTTGCAGACATAGTAGAGAGCATTATAGAAGAGTTCTCAGCTATTTCATCACAGAAACATATACAATTTTTAGTGGATTATGAAGATGTTGATATGTATGGTGATATAGATTCTATTTATCAATTGTTTTATAATCTTATTCAAAATGGCATCAAATATAATGTTGATCATGGAGTGATTTCTATTTCCGCAAGAAATGAAAATAAAAAAACACTTATTAACATTTGGGATATGGGATTGGGTATAGCGAGTGAGCATAAAAAACATATATTTAAACCTTTTTTCCGTGTTGATACATCTCGTTCGCGCTGTATTGGTGGTGTTGGTTTAGGATTATCCATCGTTAAACATATTGTCGATAAGCATGGTGGAACAATTTCAATTTCAGATCATCAACCACAAGGAACCTGCTTTACAATCGAATTTCCTCTTCCACGATAAAAAACTTTTTGAAACAATACTTCTCTTAACAAGTATTTAACACTCAATTGTTTATAATGGCTATAGCTTGTTAAACATTCCATTCTAGCAAGATTGGAATCCTTAATAAGATATAGCTTTTTAAATAGGAGGAATTCGTATGTTTCAAGTAAAAAATGTAACAAAAACGTATGGTGAAAATGCAGTACTTAACAATGTATCCTTATCGATTACAGATGGGATGAATTTCGTTGTAGGATCTTCTGGAAGTGGCAAAACAACGTTATTCAAAATCATGGCTGGAATTGATAGTGATTATGATGGAGAAGTTTATTTATGTGATAGAAATATGAAAGAATTATATTATAATGAAAAAAGTTCTCTCTATAATACTACAATAGGCTTTATTTGGCAGGAGTTTCATTTAATAGAGAGTTATACGGTTGTGGACAACATCTGTTTACCCGCACAGCTGAACAATACAGTAACTAGAAAACGTGCGCAAGAATTGATTGCACGTTTAAACTTGAAAAATGTTGCGGACAAACAAGTAAAATATCTATCAGGTGGACAAAAGCAAAGAGTCGCTATAGCACGTGAGTTGATGAAAAATCCTAAGCTAATTTTAGCAGATGAGCCGACCAGTGCCTTGGATAAAAAAGCATCCAATGATATCATGAACATACTAAGAGATATCGCAAAGGATACACCGGTAATCGTGATTACGCATGATCCTTCAAATATAACAAAAGCCGATTCCGTATTTGAACTAGATAAAGGAGAAATAATTTCAGTTCGCATGGAAAGTGAAGTTGCGATCAATCGAAAACTTAACATTCCCAAAATTAAATTCCCTATTTGCAACGCCCTCTCTATTATGAAAACAAACTTCTTTTGTTATAAAGGTAGATTCTTAACTTCTGTGGTAACATTGATTATGGGCACTTGCTTCTTATTAACCATGTTCTCAAATAATATTTCAGGTGCTAGCCAAACAGAATTCAATAAGCTCTTTGATTTATATGGAGAGAGTGTATTAGATATAAGTATGGCACATTCTTTTATTGGAGCATCGGGAACATCAAACGAAGATAAGGACAATCCAAATGTGGATGTGAAACAAAATTTAAAAGGTTTATATGAAAAATATAAAAATGATAATAGAGTAAAGTTCATTACTTATGTAAAGGCATTTGATAATATTAGCCTGAAAGATGGGGATAAGACGTATTCCATAGAAGCTTCAGGCAATGTTCCGGTTATGAATAAACTCATTACAGGAAGGCTCGCGAATGGATCTACAAAAGAAATCGTAGTTCCAGAAAGTTTTGTAAAAGAAATGAATATTTCAAATAAAGAGGCCCTTGGAAAAAAGATACTCTTTCAAGGAGAGCTTGTAGAATGGAGCGGAAATAATCCAACTATTAAAAAAGTTTCATCAGAAGTAGAAATCGTTGGTGTTATTGATTCCTCTATAACCACTGTTTTTGAAGGAAAAAAATATGAGTACCCAATTTCTGATTCATTTTTCTTTAGCAAGTCTGCTTTGGATAGTTTGTTAGAAAATTGTACTACAGACCCTGATAACTTAGACATTTTAATCAGAGCTAAAAGCCCAAAGGATATGATTTCCTTAAAGGATGAATTGAATAAAGAAGGCATCGTACCACTTGGTAATTTTGAAGTGATTGAAGACCTTGTTCGTCTAAGTTCGCAATCAAAGAAACAATCAAAAACGGCAGAAGAAGTGATTGCGATATTAGCACTTGTTCTAGTAGGCGCTATATCCTTGGTTACTACTATTCTTAGAAGAAAAGAATTTGCTATCTTCAAAATCAGTGGATTTTCTAATAAAAATCTGTGTATGTTATATTTATTTGAAGTGGGTACACAGATGATATGTTCCTTTATATTAACAATGTTGCTTGCTCCTCTTATCAATGTGGTTAGTGAGAAAACACTAGGTGTTTCTATTATCCTGTTAGAAAATGTAGGGTTAAATCTTTTGCTTTTTATAGGAGTCGCGCTTTTGAGTTATCTCATTACTGCAATCGTATGTATCCGTACAAGTGTTTTAAAAACATGTAAGTTAGAGGAAAAATTATGATTGAGCTACTTAATCTAACAAAAATGTATGGAAAAACCACGATTATTCAAAATGCAAATTATGCATTTCCAGATAAAGGATTAGTGTGTTTATTAGGAGAATCTGGGTGTGGAAAAACTACATTAATAAATTTGATTGCAGGATTAGATGGAGATTATAGTGGACAAATTGTTGTAGATCATGTAAACCTAAATGTATTATCCGAAAATGATTTATGTAACTATAGAAAAGATTATATTGGTTTTGTTTTTCAAGACTACCAATTATTAAGCGGGTATAGTGTAGCTGAAAACATTGTATATCCATGTGTACTAACAAGTCATGATGCAACGAACGATATACAGCAAACAAATGAATTACTAGAGAAAATAGGCTTATCGGACAAAGTAAATGAAAATGTTTTAAATTTATCTGGTGGACAAAAACAAAGAGTAGCAATCGCAAGAGCTCTCATAAAAAATCCAAAAGTTATATTAGCAGATGAACCAACGGGAGCATTGGATAGAAAAACTTCTACAGAGATTATGCAAATGCTAAAAGAAATATCAAAAACAAAGCTTGTAATTGTCATTACCCATGATCATCATATTTGTGATTATGCAGATGAAATCATTACCATTGAGAATAAAAAAATACAAATACAGAAAAGTTCAACTGAGACAAGTAAACAAACGAAATCGACAATGATACTTACTCCCCCACTGGATTTCCACCCTTTTACCTTGGCATATAAGAATTTTAGAACAACATTTTTAAAATATTTTCTTATATCTTGTATATTTTCTATTGGAATCTTATGTGTTATATTTTCGCTATCTTCTGGAAATATCTTAGATACCTCTATTTCTAATTTTAAAGAAAAGAACATAGCGTTCAATAATGGCTATATTAAAAATGAAGGAAATACAGATGTTTATCAGACACTGAAGCGTGATGATCGAATTATAAATGTATATAAACAGTTTCAGATTGAAAATGTTTCACTATCGATGAATGATCGCAATGAAACCATGTCGGAAAAATTTCCTATGCCAAAAACGAAAGAAACAATGTCTTATGGAAGTATGCCACGTATGGGAAAAAATGAAATTGTGCTTACTCCTAGTTTGGCAAAAAAGTTCAATCCTCAAATTCATAAGTTAATAGGCAAAACAATGACTTTGAAATATAATCACCAAAACTATGAATTAACGATAAGTGGCATATATAATGCAGGCTATGATGACTTCTTTGTTAGCAGTGATGTGGAGCAATCTTTTTATCAAGGAATCAAAACTAAAGACTACTATTCTATTAGCTATGATGTTAAGAATTTTGAAGATATTGTATCATTCAGTGATGAATTATCAAATGCGAAAATTTCGAGTGAAAATGCTGCAGAGCAGGTAAGCACCATGATGCGTACATTCTCTAAAATACAGACTCTTTTCTTCATTATTTCTGGTATGATCATATGTGTAGCGATGTTTATCATCATCATCATTTTGATTAAAATGCAGGCCATTCGCTATAAAATGGTAGGACTCCTATATTCCTTTGGTTTTCAAAAGAATATGGTAGTAAAAATAATCATTGCTGAAAATATTCTTTTAACGACTTTGGTAGGGGTTATATCTTCGATATTGTTGATTGCTATTCAATTCTCCACCCAAATATCCCCCATTCAAATTCATTTAAGTATTGGCGAATTTATAATAACTTTGTTAAGCTCCTGTAGTTTCATATTGTTGCTGTATGCGATCATCAATAAAAAGTTAATAAACACTCCACCTACACTTGCACTGAAAAAGTAAATGAACGAGTGTATTCACAAGATTGCATTCCAAACAAAAAGATTATTTCAAAGAGGTATACATGAAAAGAAATGCATGGATAAGCAAAGGATTCGTATTTATATTCATCGGAATGATTTGTTATACAATCAGTGTTTTTAGAAAAGGAGATGAACATACAATGACCCCTTATGTTATTCCACATGAAAGCATGAAACATGAAGGAACTTGGCTCATATGGCCTCATCATTATACCTATGGAATATCTTATCGAAATGAGCTAGAACCAATTTGGATACAAATGACACAAGCGCTGATTTCTGGCGAAAAAGTTCATATCCTTGCTTATCATGAACAAGAGAAAAAACGAATTGAGAAAGTACTCCTGGATAAACGTATTCCTCTAGATAATATTGATTTTGTTCTCGCAAAATCAGATGATGTATGGGTAAGGGATACAGGCCCTATATTCGCTTACGATAAAAACAACACTTTGAGTATTTTGGACTTTTCTTTTGATGGCTGGGGTAAAAAAGCACCTTTCAAAAAAGATAACAAAATCCCTTCTGTTGTTTCTAACAGTAAGAAACTTCCTTCCTTGATTTTATCTACTATAGTCCTTGAAGGAGGTGCAATGGAGTTAGATGGACGTGGTACTTTTATGGCTTGTAAAAGTTCCTTAATAAGTCCCCATAGAAATTCAAAGGTCTCACAAAAAGAAATGGAAGAATTTCTACATCAGTATTTTGGTATTACAAATTTCATATGGTTGGAAGGAAGCATCGGTGAGGATATAACAGACTCTCACATAGATGGTATCGCAAGATTCTATGATGAGGAAACTATTTTGACAGTTTCAAAACGTGATTTCTATGAATTATATGACAATATAAAAGAGAATGATTATGATGTTCTTACCTCTGCCAAAAACACAAAAGGAAAAGCGTACAATATCATTGAATTACCTCTTACGCAAAAAAATGTGATTGGTTTAGATTATAAGGGTTCCTATTTGAATTTCTATATAGGAAATAAAGTGGTGTTGTTTCCAATATACCAAGATAAGCATGATAAAATCGTAATCGAGAGCATGAAAAAACTGTATCCTGATAAGCAAATTGTTCCTATTGATGTAACACCCTTATATCCATATGGTGGTATGCTACACTGCATAACACAACAACAACCTGCGAATAAGCATTGATGTTTATAGCCTTTAGGCAACTTTGTTTGCCTACTTTCAACAAAGCGTATATCTTAGTACGCAATGCACTTTTTCAACTGATAAGGGTGTGAGGAATCTTAAAAAAATCGCGTGATTCTACATGCGATTTTTTTGCGTATAATTTTTTAAAGCTAAGCACCCTTCTACTATATCTTCATACGTTTGTTCGAAATTTCCACTATACCAAGGATCTGCAATCACACCCTTGCGATGTGTATAACTTAACAGACTATGAATTTTATTCTCTAGATCTCCATGACAGATACGTACCATATTAGAAATGTTTGCTTCATCCATCCCTATTAAAAGATCATATGCTTCATAATCCTCCTTCGTCATCACCCTTGCGGCTCTTCTTGTATAGGGAATATGATGTTTATCCAACATCCTCTTTGTACCTCTATGCGTATCATTTCCAATTTCTTCCCTACTCGTTGCGGCAGAAGCGATCATGTAGTCTTCCTTATTTTCCTTTACTAAATCTTTCATTACAAATTCCGCCATGGTAGAACGACATATGTTTCCATGACAGACGAATAGTATTTTTATCATCTTTGCATATCTCCTTATATCTTGTTAAATTCTTTGTTTATTAGCGTTTTAGACATATATGTTTGAAATACTTTTCCCAATGCAAGGCTACCACAGTTGCAAGCAGAAATTCAAAAAGGTTTTTGCGAATTAAATCATCATCTAATATCATTCAACCACGACCCTCACTTTGTAGCTTAATAAGCCAACCTTTAGCATCTGATAGCTTTACTTTGTCAATCCGCATATTACCAAAAACTTCTTTTTTTGATGAGGTTGATGACAAAGTTATAATTTACTTCAGTGTTATGTCTTACTCCAGTCTTTTGTGATACGTTTTTCCTTATCACATAGTGGTATATCATCCTTTACTGCTACTGGAATCGTGTCCGTTTTAACAAATTCCAACTATGCATATATTTCGATTTCCTGCATTATTTATGTACTTATACATATATCGTCCATCATTACGTTGGCTCTCTCCATTGTGTGAAATACGATTTTTATTATCTCGTCTTTTTTCACTCATCTTATCAATCCTCTCTTAACTGAAAGAGCCTTAATATGATATAAAAAGTATAGCATATCAAAAGCTCGTTAACTATATCAAATTGTTTTCGTTTTATCTGTATTCGATTACCACTCCGTATGAATCGGCTGGCATTTCTATTCTCTTTTCTCCAATGCACAAATAGCGTGACGCTTCTTCAATCGTCATGGGATAGCGTTTCAATATTGGAATTATTTATGTTTAACTTTGGGAAGAAAAACTGTGAATATATCTATTGGTAACTGTAAATGTGTCGTATGACTTACTCTTCGGTTTCAGCGTCAAAGATGATACTGATATAGTCAAGCTTGATTGTTAAATACTCTCGTTTTGCTATAACTTATTTCTCCTTTCCTTTTTGCACTTTAGAAACATTGCAAAAACCTCTGTAAATGCTAATTTAAGCCAGATTTCAATTACCAGTTGTGTATCACAAAGTGGTGTTACAATATCTCCCCTGCACAGACGCCTAAAAGCGTTTTTCCTGCGGTTAACATGCTAACCGCTTTGGAAGCATCCATCAGGTTAGATCAGCGAACATATGAATGTTAAGGTGTCTGTAAAATTTATTAACATTCAGATAAAAGCAATACAGAATTCACAGTATGAATTGACGCTTTATAAAGATACTAACTGCAAAATTGTAGAGTAAACGAATGCGTGCACTTCTCAAATAAGATTTGCACGCTTATTGACTAATATGTTGAAATTATATTTTCAAAATGATAAAATTATCATATTATGAAGTAGGAGGATCCCCATAGTGAACAAAAAATTGATGGAAGTAATGACGAATCCTATAAAATGCAAATTGTTGTTTGAGATAAATTCTTGCAAGCAGACAACTGCAAAACATTTAGCTGAAAAATTCAGTGATATACCACAGGCTACATTATATCGCTATCTAAAGAAAATGACTGCTGATGGTATACTGAAAATCGTAGAGGAAACTCAAGTTAGAGGAGCAGTAGAAAGAACATATAGTGTCGCTATTAATCTATCGAAGGAGGGAGCTAAAATTATAAGCAACAATTCAGGTGAAGCTTATATGCAGGCATTTACCCAATATGTCTTAGGTTTTATAAAATTATTTCAAGAATATTGTAATAGTGATAACATTAATATTCAAGAAGATAAATCCGGATTTTCGCTTGCTCCAATTTATCTAACAGATGAAGAGTTAGAAAAAGTGGTAACAAGCATACATGAAACTATAAAACCTCATAGAGACAATGAACCTGCGGAAAATAGAAAGCTACGCTCTATCGGCGTAATTGTTTCTCCTCCTACAAAAAAATAATGTTTAGTATATCTCCCATTTCTTCTTTGTGTAAATGGGAGATTTTATTTGACTCAACATTATCATTATGATATTATTATCTCAATGATAATAAAAATGGAGGTAATCAATATGATTAAGAAATGTATCATTATCACAATCGTTTCCTTTGTTCTGTTAATGGCTTTAACTTTTATACTGCCACAGTCAATCTCATTGCACTTTGGTATGACTGGTTCTGGTCCAGAAGTAAACAAATACTTTATTTTGTTGTTTACACCTGTACCAGCTTTAATTTACTGGGCAACGATAAAAAAGTATAAACGATAGATCTAGGAGGATAAAAACAATGAGCAATGTGTTAGAAATTAAAAATTATTCCAAAATATATTCTGATAACAAAAAAGCAGTTGATAATTTAAGCCTTACTGTTAAGGCTGGTGAAATTCATGCTTTTATTGGTCACAACGGTGCTGGCAAAACAACTACTATCCGTGCCATTGTTGGGATTATGGACTTCAACGAGGGAGAAATTTTTATTGACGGTCATTCTGTGAAAAATGACCCTGTAAAATGTAAGTCAATCACGGCTTATATTCCTGACAATCCAGATATATATGATTATGTAACAGGAATACAATATTTGAACTATATGTGCGATATGTTTTCGGTACCTGCAAAAGAACGAACTGTAAAAATTCAAAAATACGCAGATATTTTTAAGATTACAGCAAATCTAGGTGATTTAGTTAGTTCGTATTCTCATGGCATGAAGCAAAAGCTTGCCTTGATAGGGGCTTTTGTGTATAATCCAAAACTTTTAATTTTAGATGAACCGTTTGTAGGTCTTGACCCAGAAGCGTCCTTTCATTTAAAAAAAATCATGCGTGAACTATGCGAAACAGGTACAGCAATCTTTTTCTCAACCCATGTTCTCGAAGTCGCAGAGAAATTATGCGACAAGGTTTCTATTATCAATGGAGGCAAATTGATAGAAAGTGGCACTATGGAAGAAATTAAAGGTAGCCATAGTCTTGAAGATGTGTTTATGGAGGTCATAGAAAATGATAAGTAAGTATACATACCTTTTGAGAATGCAACTATACAACCTGTTTGGCATGAACCGTTTATTTCATTCACATGACGCAAAAGAAAAACAACGTACTGCCATTGTGGGAGGGTTAGGATTGGTTGCCATTTCTATTCTTATTACTTATATAGCAAAGTTTAGCAACAGCATGGCAGAAGCTGGTTTAACTGAGGCACTGCCCACTATTATGGTTGTAATTTGCTCCGTAGCCACCTTAGTACTCACTTTTATAAAAAGTACAGGTGTGCTTATCGGTCTAAAAGATTATGATATGGTTATGTCTTTACCCGTAAACAGCCTTGCAATTGTAATGAGCAGAATAACAATGCTGTACTTAATCAATTTAATAATTGGCTTTATTGCCATGTTACCATCAAGCATCGTGTATATTATTTATGCACAACCAGCGTTCAGCAATTATCTATATTTGATTGGAGCATTACTTTTTACACCTATCATTCCTATGATGATTTCATTGTCGTTGGGAGTTTTCATTGTTGCCGTTTCATCACACTCAAAGCATAAAAATATTTTTTCTCTTGTTTTGAGTACCGTAGGCGTATTAGGAATTGTTTATGCGTCTACGAAAACTCAGTCTATGAATGCTTCTCAGATTGCTAATTTAGGAGAAGCTATGACAAATGCTATTAATCAATTCTATCCACCTGCAACCCTTTTTTCAAATTCACTTTTGTACAATGACTGGATAAGCTTTATTATTTTCACCAGTAGTTCTTTAATATTGGGAATTGTTTTTGTTGCCACTGTTTCCTACTTTTATAAAACACTGAATACTTCTGTATTCTCTCAGCATACCAGTAGAAATTATAAGTTGGTTGAATTGAAAAGGTCTTCTCCGTTTATGGCTTTATATAAGAAAGAGATAAATCGTTTAACTTCATGTACCATTTATGCCTTAAATTCATGCATTGGAATTATACTTCTTTTTGTTGTATCTGTAATGGCAGTGTTTTTTATGCCAGCTTCATTCAAAGCGCAAATAGAAGCAATGGGAATTCTGAAAGTTATTCAAAATGTCTTACCAGTTGCGTTGGCTATTTTTGTTAGTATGACTTCGACAACGGCTGCTTCACTTTCATTGGAGGGTAAGAACCGTTGGATTATGTGTTCTGCGCCTACAAAAGCTCAAACAATCTATAATGCAAAAATTGCTGTTAATCTAACGGTTATATTGCCAGTATTACTGATAAGTACCATTTTATTGAGAATTGCATTTCCATTATCATTGGAAAATACTTTGCTTATGTTTATTACTCCAACCATATATGCGTTTTTTATTTCAGTTCTAGGAATGTTTTTGAATATTAAATTTCCAAAATATGATTGGACAAGTGAATATTATGCTGTAAAGGGCGGTGCAATTTCAGTCTTAGCAACCGTAGGGGCAGGAATGGCTAGTAGTTTGATTCCTTTTTATCTTTGCATTTTCTTTTCTAAATACAGTATGCTGATCATGATTGGAATTACAATAGCTATATTAATGGCAACAATCATAATTTATCAAGCAGTTTGCAAAACAGAATTGTACATGATATAAAAATGAATGAGCCATTGCTTGACTACAAGTTTAAAGCACTGTCAGATATGACGAGACGAGAAATTTTGTGCTTTCTAAAAAACGGTAAAAAATGCGCTGGTGATATTGTAAATCAGTTCTCTATAACTGCCCCGTCAATTTCTTATCACCTAAATATTCTAACAAAAAGTAAGCTGATTTCAGCTCATAGAAATAGAGGATTTATCATATATGAGTTAAACACTACAGAATTAAATGAGGTCATGGAATGGTTGGAAAACATAATGTTTATGTAAAGGAGATGAAATTCTACTGTGTCTAAATGGGGGCGAGATACAGCTTATCCAAAATTGCAAGTTTCTATGACATTACCATTCAAAAATTATTTTCTGATGCATAGTTAGTAGCTTATTTAAGTTGTGTAATAACTATAGATGCTAATTAACTAGAAAAATTTCTTTAGCTAGTATGCTACTTTATTAAAAAATTGAATAAGATAGAAGATTTTCGATCAATTGAAAAGCGTTTGTCAGTTATGCTATACGGAAGTGATTATATAGGATAATTTTAATAGTAGAGTTCACGAAAAATGAAGAATCTATTTACCAAGAAACAGTAAAATGGTTATCACATAAGCTTTCTGTCCCCCGTTAAACTCATAGAACAGAAAAATAATTTCATAATTAATATATTTACTCTAACTATAAAAAATAAGAATGGAAACCATTTACAATTAACATTTAAGGAATTTGACTTCATTCATTAGGAAGTCAAGAAAGAAGATAGAACTCAGCCCAGACTAACCGCAGTACATTTTTACAGTCCTGGGCATCGGATATGAATTTGCACGATGATAAAATAAAGCAAGACAGTCTACTGATTTAGATTGCCTTGCTTTTATCTATATTTTCATATCATATCGAGACCATTAAAAAGTTGTAAATCAGTTGTAAAACGTAATACAATTAGGATAAAACAAGCCTAGAATAAAGGAATACCCAAAGAATGACAACTCCTGCCATGACATGCAAACAATACTTTTATCATACTTTCATACTCCTCACGTAAAATTCATTTTTTAGGAATAAAATTCATCACCACCTCTATAGTTAAAGAATTCTGGATAACCAACTTACCCAACGGTTTGCAAGTTAAACTTGTATCCATGGATGTAGCATATAAAAATATGATACTAAAAGTATATGGAGTCCCAACAGGTGCAGTGAACGAAGTAGCGACGATCAACCCTAAATTTAAACCTAATACAGACTCTACGATTCACATAAAAGAGCCATCATCTAACTATCGTCTTACTGTAAATTCAGGAACTGGTTCTGGAAATATGTTACGGGTGATCTCGTAACAATCAGCGCAAATGCTCCCGCTAGTGGAAAAGTATTTAAGGAATGACTAGTTAATCCTAGCGACGTTATACTTGCGAATGCTAAGAGTGCTACAACTACATTTACTATGCCTGATAAAAATGTAGAAGGTATACGTAAAGAGGCACAGTATATATCAAATAACTGGACAGCCATACAATCCGCACACTTCAATATCTCTATGGGATGTAGTATGGAAAGCGCAATCTCTCATTACTTAGCCTCAACATTTACAAGTGTGCCAAAAGGGTATGGAAAATCAAGCCTTTCAAAATATGTAAGTAACAGAGAACATCAGGTTAATAACGTTGACTTATCCAAGTTGTATATTCAATCTTTTGATTATGAAAAAGAAAATGACAAGATTATAATAAACGATTCTTTGGACTTTTCTATATTCGAACATAATACACAAAGACAAGGCAAAGCATCTACATCAAATTATATAAAAGGATTCATGGCAAGACATTGAAAGGCTGCTCGCTACGCTCACACCCTTTCAATATAAGATTTAATTTTATATGGTAATAATTCCACACTTACTTGACACTAACTACAGGCTCTCTTTATACAAGAGACTAATTCTCTTACGAAAAGCAATAAAGAATTTTTTAATCTCAATTTAATTAAACAGGGACTATGTTATTCAAATATACCTATAGTTCATGAAAAACAGGATTCATTTTATCATATGTGCAATAGTATTTAAAGCCAAGTTCTTTTAATATTTTTTTTGCTTCCTCTATATGAAATCCTAAATGCTCTTGTTTATGACAATCACTTCCAATAGTAATAATCTTTCCACCTAATTCTTTATATAGCTTTAAAATGTCTATAGAAGGGGTGGTGTCTTTTAACCCATATCGTACATATGATGTATTGAATTCTATTCCTTTATTATCCATAATAACTTGTTTTAGAATTTTTTCTACTAATGACTTAATATTTTTAAATGGATAAATTCCTTGTTTATCATAACGTACAATCAAATCCATATGTCCTAAAACACTATAATTTTTATACTTTTGTATTATATTATAAATTTCTTCATAATACTCCAAATTATACTGTTCTTGAGTTTTATTCTTTTGAAATTCTTGTGTCCAAAATTCTAAATTTTGAATTTGGTGGACAGAAAATATAATAAAATCAAATTGATATTTATTAAATAATTTTTCATATTGATTGATCGTATGTTGCTGTATTCCAAATTCCATCCCTGTTTTAATTACAATACTCTCTTCATATTGTTTTTTTAACAACTCAATTTTCTCAAAATATTTTGGATAATCTACATTTGCCATTGGTTCATTATTTCGATAAACAATTTCTTCTCCACTATCCCAATCTACTTTAACACCATAATCCACATGCTCAGTAAAACAAATTTCATCCAAGCCCTTGTTTATAGCATCACAAATAACTTCTTCCATTGGATAAATAGAATCATCACTAAATTCTGAATGTACATGATAATCAACTAACATCATCTTTCCTCCGTTCTTTATAAGCCAATTATACAATATTAGTTAATCATTGCAATAATATCTAAAAATATGTAACTATGTAAACAATTTTTAATCTTTTTTATTAAATAAATGAATACATTGTTTCAAGTATATTCACAATTTTAAGTAAAATATTTGAAATCAACAAATTGAATAATCCTAATTATCATGATAATATAAAAATATAGTTATTAAAAAGAATGTGACTTACAAATAATCTTTTTATGCATAATGAGTAGTAAGTTAAAATTTCATTAACGACAAAATTTTACTTTATAGGGGAGAAAATAACATGTTAAAAAAAGATTTAAACGATATATTAATTAAACTTTCAAATACAGAAAAAGAAATTCATAGCTATATTCTAAATCATTTAGATTTAATTGAAAATCTAACTATAAGAGATTTAGCTAGCTCTACATATACAAATACTTCTACAATTATGAGATATTGTAAAAAAATTGGATATTCTGGTTTTGACCAATTTAAACATTCATTTAAAAACGACATAAAAAAATTAAACTATGATTCCTTTTTAATAAATGATTCGGAAAATACCATTCATTGTGTTAATAAAATGAAAATATTATATGATGAGGTTGTTGAAAAGACTTCACAGTTACTATCTATAACTCAACTAGATCTTATCATTGATGCCATTAACAATCATTCATATGTAAGCATAATCGCATATGATGCTAATATTGCTTTAGCAGAATATGCCACACATTATTTTAGCTTAATAGGTAAAATATGTAATATTTATTCTAGCATTGATCAGCAAATTCAATTTTCAATGCATGCTAATCCAAAAGATTACACTGTCTTTATAATTACTAGAAGCGGGAGTACAGATAGAATAAAAAAAGTTGTAAAAATACTCAACAAAAGAGGTTTCTATGTTGTATTGCTCACTCAACGATATATTACTCCAATATCCATATACTGTGATGAATGTATTGCTGCTCTCTATGACAATAACTTTGATAAAATGGGAGATTGTATTTTTTATACTTCAGTGAAATTTATTCTGGATTGTTTAGTATCTACATATTATTCAAAACATTATCAAAAGACTCTTTCATATGTAGATCAATACAATCATTTCTTTTTTGAAAATAATAATAAATAATGTTATAAAACTAATTTTTGATATTTATGCATTTTTATTAATTGTCCATTTTACTGAGCACCTCTTAAATCTAGTAATAAAATACTAGATTTTTTTATTGCTAATCATAAATAATTATAAAATTCAATATAATTCCTACCTTAATGTTTTTATGTCTTTTTGATTCATAGCTAATTTTAAAAAAAGTTTATATCATTTACATTTTTACTGTTCTTATTCAGGACATAACTCCTGGATAATATGATATTTTTTCATTTTTGATGCACCTAAATATGAGTTAATTATGTAGTTTAAAATGATTAGACCTTTTATGTTATTACATTTGTGTAACAGTGTTTCGCAAAACGAATTATACAATTCACTTTTCTTGTCACATCGTTACTAGTACTTCTTTTTATATATTCTTTTTTTTACTCTAAATATAATGATTTATGTAAAATAAAAGCTGAGGAGGAATTATTATGAAAATTTATTAATACAAAACCAATTTTGGCTTTAAAAGATGGATTTATTTATACAATGCCATTAATGATAACTGGTTCCATTTTTCTACTTTTAGCTGAATTTCCAATTGAACAAGTTACTTTATTTTTTGATTCTGTTGAATTAAAAGCCATTTTCAATCAAGCCTATGAGTGTTCATTTAACATTATGGCACTTATTGCAGTTATAGGTATCGCATATACTTATACTGATAATGAGAAATTGGCTGCACTTCCCGCTGGCATTATTGCTTTATCAGGATTTCTATTACTTCAACCTGGTTCAATAATGCGCGTTGGTAATTTTGAAAAATCTGCTTCTCTTTGTTTCTTCTTTTTTGATTTCTTTACTGGTTCTGCTATTTCTTCTACTGGATGATCATTGACATCTTCCACTTCATTAAAAAGATTCAATTGACCAGCAATTGTTTGTTCGCTACTTGATGAAAATCTCGCTTTTTTCAACATAGCAATTTGTTCTCTATACCAATTATTTTCTTGTTCCAGCTTGCTGTTTTCATTTGCTAATCCATCTCTATTGATAAGCAAATCGATGAGTTCTTCTTGACTCATCGATTGCAGTTTTGTTTTGATTTATTCTCTATTTTGCATGCCTATATCATACCACTTACAGCATATAAATGCACGATGTTTAAAGGCTTTTTTGATGATTTATACATATTTCGGATTGCTCTTTTTGAATGCTGTTTTCTGTTCAATTCGCAATCCTTCCAATAACCACTTTAACTGTTGGTGTGTAAGAATAATCGTTCCATCTTCATTCTTGATCCACTTAAAATGTCCTTTATCTAATCGTTTATATAAAAGCCAAAAGCCATTCCCATCCCAGTATAGGCATTTGATTTTATTACAGTGTCGATTACAGAAGATATACAACGAATCATGGAAAGGATCAAGATGATGTTTATCCTGTATCAGGGAGGCATAGCCATCAATTCCTTTTCGTAGATCAGTGTATCCTCGCACCATATAAACTTGTGTAATATCATGAAACTGTATCATTGTAGTGCCTTCATGATTTTGCGTAGTCCTTCATCATCCAATGAAGCATCTATTGATAAAGATACCCCGTTTATAACGAACGAAATCTTTTGCTGTACTTCACATGTCACTGCTACGATGCTGACTTCATCTGCCTTGTTCACAATTTGATATTTATGGTTTTTGAAACTTTGATAAGGAAGCCCACGTTCTCTACAAAACTTCTTCATATTCATTCCTGATGATTGTTGCTCTTTATGTAGTGATTCCCAATCATAATCATATTTTACTGGCATTAATTTCACCTCCTGTTGGATATATTATCTTACAGAAGGTTATCTATTTCTAGATGTGCTCTATTTGACGCTTACTGTAGAAGTAACTGCCATCTATGGTAATCGAATTACTCCTGTATCAGAAAATAAGCCGGTTGTTAAGAACACGAATATTACTTCCCCAAACACTGGGAATACATCTAAAACTATACTATGTATAAGTTTCTTAGCTCTTTCCGGTTGTGCATTGGGCTATGGATTGAATAAGAAAAAAGCTTTGAAAAAATAACGATTTTAAAAATTCTAAAGAAAAGTTATGGCTTTATCCATAGCTTTTTTTATTCTAGATACAAAATAATTATGTATCTAGTACATAGACAATGTATGCATTGTACGAAGTGTTTGATAATCGAAAATTGTAGAAGATTAGCTTATATAGAACATATGAATACCTCTCATCTGAAAAAAACTTATTTTACTGGAAGTATTCTATCACGAATAATGGTATAATATACGTTAAGGTAAGGTGATTTCATGGAATTGACGTCTGCACAAATTAAAGATTTTGCGGGTAGTGAAGAGCTCTATCAAAGGGCAGAAACAATGGTAAAGGAAGGGCGTATCGTATCTCTTGATATTGATGATTTTAGTAATCCACAATTGATACTAATCAATGCGACCATTAAAGATGAGAAACAATATCATGAAGTGAATATGTCGATTGAAAAAGACGATGAGATTGTACGTGCCCATCTATGCAATTGTAAAGAACATCAAACAAAATTAACCTGTGCACATTGTTGTGCAGTCCTATTAAAAGTAAAACAAGATCAAGAGGCTATGCAAAAACAGGATCAACCTGTACAAGCTAGTATTGTACATGATAACTATGCATTGCATGTAATGAACGCTTATGAGGAACAAATCGTTTATTCTTCTTTGGCTATGAATTTAAAACAGTCCATTCATGTAGAACCTGTATTAGAACTACGAAAAAAGAAGATTATGGCGCTTACCTTAAAAGTTGGAAATGAGAAACGCTATATTGTAAAGGATATCCGTGGTTTCTTAGATGATATCGCACAGAACGTAAAAAAGAGCTATGGAAAAGATTTGGAATTTCTCCATAACTTGCACAGTTTTGATGAAGAAAGCCAAGAACTGATTCAATTTATGATTCGCCATAGTTATGATATTTTATACTTTGAACATAATGAAGCTTTGCAAAGTTGCCCCCAAGCGCGTAATCTGTGTTTTACTCCAGATGCATTGGATGAGTTTTTCACAATGTATAATGGAACGGATGTAATGCATCGTATGAAAGAAAAGATGCTGATCAATATGCGTTTTCAAGATGGAAACCCAAAGCTTCAGTTAGAAGTAAAAAGAAAAGAAGATGAATCTTTTGAAATTAGCTTGAATACGACGGATTTCAGGGTACTAGAAGGTAGATCTCACATCTATGTATTGATGGATCATATCTTATATCGTTGTGATAAAAAGTATTCAAAAGATTGTGTGTTATTGTTAAATGCATATGTACAAAAGAAAAGCTCATTAATTATATCTCATGATTTTATGCGTAATTTCTATAACAGTGTACTGATGAACGTAAAACATCATATTCCTATTATTGGTGATGATATCAGTGAGTATGCACCACTACCACTTGAATGTAAAGTCTATATTGATATGCCTAAACATAATGTGATTAACGCGAAATTGTTATACTGTTATGGAAATGAAGAATACAATGCATTTTCTACGAACACATTAAGTTCTTCTCGTTCCTTTCATGAAGAGATTGCGACACGTCTTGTCTTTACAAAATATATGAAACGTATTGATGGGTTAGAAGGTCTTGCGTATATCGAACATTCTCAGGATGCAATTTATGAGTTTTTAGATAAGGGTATTGAAGAACTTTCTAACACGTGTGAAATTTACGCAACAGATAAATTTAAAAAGCTACAAATCAAAGACAGTGTCAATATTTCTATGGGTGTACGTATTGAAAGTGATTTATTAGAAATTAATTTTGATACCTTTGATTTTCCAGTTGAGGAACTTTCTCAAGTATTGGAAGCATATCGTTTGAATAAACGTTATTATCGTATGAAGAATGGTTCTTTTGTGAACATCGAAGATAGTGCACTACAAGAGTTATCTAGTATCCTAGAAGGAATTCATGTGGGTGATAAAGAAATCAGCAGTGGAAGTGTGAAAGTACCAAAATATCGTTCCCTCTATATCGATAACAATTTAAAAGATACCAATCAAATCAAAGTAGATCGTGATTCTTCTTTTAAAGATATTGTACGCGGTGTTCATAGCGTTGCGGATAGTGATTTTCAAGTACCTGAATCACTAAAGGGTATTTTACGTAATTATCAAAAGGTTGGATTTCGTTGGTTAAAGACTATGGCGGCATATGGTTTTGGAGGAATCCTTGCGGATGATATGGGAATCGGTAAAACTATTCAAGTAATCACCTTGTTAGAAGATGAGAAGCTACAACATCCAAAGACCTTATCTCTAGTAGTTTGTCCATCTTCTTTGATTTTGAACTGGGAAAGTGAGATTCATAAATTCTCTAAGATTTTATCTTGTATCCTCATATCAGGAACGAGTGAAGAAAGAAAACAACAGATCAAAGATTGTAAAAACTATGACATTGTCATTACAAGCTATGATTATATAAAACGAGATATGGAATACTATGAAGATATTACCTTCACTTATGAAATCATAGATGAAGCACAATACATTAAAAATCATTTAACAAAAAATGCTTTAGCAGTAAAAGCCATACAATCCAAACATCGCTTTGCGCTGACTGGTACACCAATTGAAAATTCCCTAGCAGAATTATGGTCAATCTTTGATTTCTTAATGCCTGGATATTTATTCAGCTATCATTATTTTAAATCAGAGTTTGAATTTCCGATTGTAAAAGAACAAGATCAGGCTACTTTAAAAGAATTAAAGAGAATGGTAGAACCATTTATCTTAAGACGTATTAAAAAAGATGTATTAAAAGAATTGCCTGAGAAAGTAGAACACACGATGTTAGTGGAAATGGATGATGAATCTCGTAAACTATATATGGCAAACCTAAGTATGATACGACAAGATTTACAAACCAATTTCAAAGAAAAAGGGTTTGTAAATAGTAAGATTATGATTTTGAGTATGCTTACTAGATTGCGTCAGATTTGTTGCGATCCTCGCTTACTATATGAGAATTATCATGGGATAGGAAGTAAAGTAGAAGCATGTGTAGAGTATATTGAAAGCTGTATCTCTTCAAATAAAAAAGTACTTTTATTCTCTCAGTTTACATCTCTTTTATCACTTATCCAAAAAGAACTCGAAAAAAGAGAAATTGATTTCTATTTATTAAAGGGAAGCACACCAAAAATCATGCGACAACAATACGTGAATGCGTTTAATACAGATGCGACTCCGGTATTCTTGATTTCCTTAAAAGCAGGAGGAACTGGATTAAATTTAACTAGTGCTGAAGTTGTTATTCACTTTGATCCATGGTGGAATGTATCCGCTCAAAACCAAGCAACAGATCGTGCTTATCGCATTGGTCAACACAACAATGTACAAGTAATTAAACTGATTGCGAAAGATACCATTGAAGAAAAGATCATGCATCTACAAGAGTTAAAACAAGATTTAAGTGATTCTATCATTCACCAAAATGAAGGTATTATTACGCGTATGAACGCAGATGAAATATTAAATCTATTCGAATAACAAGCCAATACTTCTTAGTATTGGTTTTTTACACATAATTTTGCGTAAGATACATACATAAAGAATAGGTGAGCTTATGAAAAAAAATCTGCTATTCTATAATTCATTAAATCCAAAACAATATCTACAAGTCCTACTAGAAAACTATCCATATGATATTGATGCCTCTATGGTTTATTCTCTTTGTAATAAACACCCCTATCCTCATCCTGTACTATGTTCTTTTATTTCATATTATAAAGATGTGATCAAGATTCGCATCACTTCAAACCAACAAGAATGTTGTCCTTCCCTTCTTCCACTCTTTTTAAAAATGAGTTTATTATCACAAAAAGATAGTGGGTTATTACGTAGCTATCCCTTTAATTTTCAAGCCGTTTTCTTTGTAGGAAAACATACTTTTTCACATCCTTATGCACATCTTCCATTTCAAAAGATTCCTTGTATTGATCGTGTCGTATTACATGATAAGATAAAACTTTGTATGCCACCTTATGAAGAACTTCCCATTCATAAAAGGACAAGTTTTATCTATCGTGATATTAGTATGGATGCCTCTGATTATGTATCAATTAGTATTCAAATCACACACAAACAAGGGATGATATTCTTATCAAAACAATGTGCTTCATTGGCTATTCCTTTGTTTCATATGTACCATACGACCAGCCCTTCCATTCATCAAGATTTTTTACTGATTTTTGGATTAAAAGATCAAAATACTTGTATGGAATACTATGTGGATGAAACCAATGATATGTACATTGGACTAGCAAAGGGAGATGAGCGTATTCATCATTTCCTACATTTAAAACACATGCTTCTTACCTTATATAATGCACTTTGTGTTCACCAACATGATCTACCTATTCATGCCTCTATGATAGAATTCTTTTATCAAAAAAAACAATATGGTTTTTTATTTGCGGGAGAAAGATGTAGTGGAAAGTCTGAAATGTTGGATGCATGTGTACAAGTACTAAAAAAACAAAACATGCAATATCAAGTCTTGTTTGATGATTTTGGAACGCTTCATTATCTTGATAATGAAATTGTTTCAACTGCCATTGAAATAGGTGCCTGTAAAGCATTGAGTGTACCTTCATTTCAAGATATATTTACGAGTTATCATGATGGTATTCTTTTAGAGGAAGATATTACTCGATATCATTTTGTACTTCCGCTTGTTTCTTTTGAAGATACCATTCACTTTCATAGAGTTACACACTTTTTCTATTTAGATGATACAAAAAGAGCTGCATTTCAAGAACCTTTAGAGTCCATGAATGATGTAAAACGTTCTTTCTTTTACAATGCTTTTGGGTGCACACAGGAAAGTCAACTCATCCATGACTTAATAGAAGAATTCATTACAATGATCTTTGTATCAAATATTCCACTGTATCCTCTATACACACGTGCGACTCCTTTTCAAAAACAAACAATTTATAAGCGCTTAGCAAATGAAATATTCCAGAAAATACTTGGATAAACATTGCTTAATTATGGGCTACAAGCTATACTTATAGTAGTAAATTTAGCGGAGGATCAGACATGGAAACGAAAGAAATCATTGATGAACTTGGGATGAAGCGTTCACTTACACGTATCACCCATGAAATCATTGAGCATAATAAAGGTATCAAAGATGTCGTATTGATCGGCATTAAGACACGTGGTGAGATTTTGGCAAATCGTTTGCGGGATAATATCTTACTTGTGGAGAATTATGAAGTGCCTTGTTATGCGCTGGATGTCTCACATTGGCGCGATGACAAAGAAACAACAACACCAATTCCAGAAATGGAATTGCCTGTAAAAGACAAACATGTCATTCTAGTTGATGATGTGTTGTTTAAAGGTAGAACGGTGCGTGCTGCCATGGATGCGATTATGCACTTTGGACGTGCAAAGGAAATTCAATTGGCGGTTTTAGTAGATCGCGGGCATCGTGAACTTCCTATTCGTGCAGACTATATTGGAAAGAATATACCAAGTTCGCTACAAGAAGTCATTCGAGTAAAAGTGAAGGAAATAGATGATATAGATGGTATCTATATCAGCAAATAAAGGTGGAAAAAATGGAAAAAGAATATGTATTGAAGTTTGCGAAAGAGTTATTATCAATTGATTCTCCTACAGGATTTTGTGATAAAGCAATACGCTTTGTGGAGAGTACAGTTACAGAATTAGGATATCCATGTAAAAGAACACAAAAAGGAAATTTGCTTATCTATGTAGATGGTAAGGATGCGTCTAAAACAGTGGGTCTATGTGCGCATTGTGATACCTTAGGTTTGATGGTTCGCTCTATCAAAGACGATGGTAAACTTGCCTTAACTAATATTGGTGGACCTATCATTCCTACATTGGATGCGGAGTACTGTCGTATACATACAAGAGATAACAAAACTTATACAGGTACAATCTTATCTACTTCTCCTGCCTCTCATGTGTATAAGGATGCGTCTAGTAAGGCTCGTGAGATTGCAGAGATGGAAGTACGCATTGATGAAGTCGTAAAAAACAAGGCAGATGTGGAAGCATTGGGTATACAAAATGGTGATTTTGTAGCGATTGATCCAAAGGTTCAAATTACAGATAGTGGGTTTATCAAATCACGCTTTTTGGATGATAAAATAAGTGTTGCGATTCTTGTGGGTGTGTTAAAAGAGCTAAAAGATAAGAATATAACACCAGCACATAATGCTATCTTTATGATGAGTACATATGAAGAAGTAGGACATGGAATGTCTTATATTCCAGAAGAAATTAGTGAACTTCTTGCGGTGGATATGGGATGTATCGGTTTAGACTTAGCATGCAGCGAATATGATGTTAGTATTTGTGCAAAAGATTCGAGTGGACCTTACGATTATGAATTTACCAATCGTTTGATTTCTTTGGCAAAACAAGAACAGCTTAGTTATGCTGTGGATATCTATCCAATGTATGGCTCTGATGTAAGTGCAGCAAGAAGTGGTGGAAATGATATCAAGGGAGCTTTGATTGGTCCTGGTGTTCATGCTTCACATGGAATGGAAAGAACACACATTGATGGAGTACTTCATACGATGAAGTTGATTCTTGCCTATATAAAATAATGAAATGGAGCGATTATGCTTCATTTTTTTCATGTTTTTAAGTACTCTATCATATACTGTGCTGAGGTGAGCCTTATGTTTTTACACACATTTTTACTTGTATTTATTGCCGAGATGGCTGATAAAACCCAGTTTATGATTATGGCACTTACCAATCGTTTTCGTATTAAGACTATTCTTATGGGAATGATTAGTGGAATTATTATAATCGCTGGATTATCCGTATTAGCTGGAGATATCATTGGTGATTTTGTTCCTGTGAAAGTTATTAAAATATGTGGTGGGGTTATGTTTCTATTGTTTGGATTATGGAATTTACGCAAAGGAAAAGAAGAGGAAGATCATCATAAAGTTGGTATGAAATTACCAATCATATCCATTGCGTTATCTTTTATATTGGCAGAATTGGGAGATAAAACACAACTTGCGACAGTTGCATTGGCTGCGGATCATATGCAAGATCATTTAGCAATCTTTGCAGGTTCTGCAATTGGCCTAATTCTTGCGAACATCGTTGGTATCTTTGCGGGAAAATTCATTTTTTCCAAACTTCCTGAGGATCGTGTAAAACTTATTTCATCTTGTATTTTCTTCTTCTTTGGTTCTACTACATTATTTGAGGCAATTCCTGGTACTCTTTGGTTATATGCTAGTTATAGTATCCTGCTTACCCTAATTGCCTATGTTATTTATACCTATTCACGTCGTGTAAGAATTTGATGTTCCCACGAATACAATCTTCCTTTTTGTGATATAATATCCATATCGCTACAAAGAGAAAGAGGGAATATAACATGCATGAATGGTCACTAGATATACTCTATAAAGGGTATGATGATACTTGCTTTCAATCAGATATGAAAGCATTAGAAAAAAATGTAGATGCGTACAATGAGTTGGCAAAGCATATACATGAAAAAACAGAATTAGAAGCGTGTAAAGAGATCGTAAAGCTACAAGAACAAAATAAACTTGTCCTTAGTAAACTCTATGCGTATGGAAACTTAAAACAATCAACAGACACGACAGACTCTGAAACGATTGCTTATTTGGAACAGATTACTCGTCTTGTGACAAAATTAAGTAAAGCAAATTCTATTTTTGAATCTTTTATTGCGCAGGTGAAGAATTTAGATACGTATATAAAAGAAGATGAATTTCTAAAAGAATACGCATTTTACTTAAAAGAAATCCAAGAGAACGGTAAATATTTACTAAGTGATGATGTAGAAGAAGTAATTACAAAATTGAATATGAGTGGAGGCAGTGGTTGGGAAAGCCTACAAAGCTATTTAACAAGCACCTTGAAAGTAGAGTATCAAGGAGAAACAATCACCTTACCTCAAATACGTAATCTTGCATATGATGCGGATAAACAAGTACGTAAAAGTGCTTATGAGGCGGAACTTAAATCTTACGATAAAATTAAAGATGCCATTGCGTTCTCTTTAAACAACATCAAGTCTCAATTTCAAACAGTTTGTGATCTACGTGGATTTGAAAGTCCTTTGGATATGACCTTATATCAAGCAAGAATGAAAAAAGAAACATTAGATGCGATGTTAGAGGCTATGGAGGAATACATGCCTTTATTTCAAACCTATTTAAAAAGAAAAGCAAAATTGTTAGGATATGAACATGGACTACCTTGGTATGAACTATTTGCACCTCTAGCAACTACAAGTACAACATATTCTATTGATGAAGCAAAAGAATACTTAGTAACGCACTTTAAACCATTTGCTCAGGATATGGCAGATATGATACAAACTGCATTCGATGAACAATGGATTGATTTTTATCCAAAGAATGGTAAAGTTGGTGGAGCTTTCTGTTACAATTTACCATTTGTCAAACAAAGTCGTGTACTAACAAATTATGATGGTGGTTTAGGAGATATAGTTACACTTGCCCATGAACTTGGACACGCCTATCATGGAATGATGATACAAGATCATCATTTACTAAATACAACGTATTCTATGCCAGTAGCGGAAACCGCATCAATCTTTAATGAAAACATTATTATGAATGCGATTATTAAGGATGCTCAAGGTGAAGAAAAAATAGCCTTATTGGAAAATCAGCTACAGGAATTAACACAAATCATGTGTGATATTTATTCAAGGTTCTTATTTGAAAAGGAAGTCTTTGAACGTCGTACAAAAGGATTTATGTTTCCTGATGAATTAGAACAAATTATGTTGGACGCTCAGAAAAAAGCTTATGGAGATGGATTAGATCCTGCTTACTTACATCCATATATGTGGGTTTGTAAATCTCATTATTATTCTAGTGATTTAAGTTTCTACAACTTCCCTTACGCCTTTGGTGGATTATTCGCAAGAGGTTTGGTTTTGAAATATCAAGAAGAAGGTCCTTCTTTTGTAGATACGTATCGCAAGATGCTAAAAGCTACCACAGTATCTTCTGTAGAAGATGTAGCACGTATTGCCCATATTGACTTAACGGACAAGGGATTCTGGATAGATTGTTTAAAGACATGTGAAGAAAGCGTACAAGATTTTTTTGAACTTACAAAATAAAAACAATGATATTGTAAAATCAAGTAAACGTATCAACAAGCAAAAGGTATGAATTCCTATATTTTTTAGGAGTTCTGTCTTTTTTTGTAGTGGACACCATAAATGTACTCACCTGAAGATTCACAACGTTCTCGTGATTAGGGTTAAAGCACCTTGTATAATCCCCCATCCATTTTACACTATCATCTACTCTAGTAAACTTGCGAATGTAATTCTAGCATACTATAATCTGCTTAACAAAGATATTTAATAGGCAATGGAAAGGAAACAAGAAACAGGGGAGAGGATGAAACTCATGATAATTTAGAATGTGAAAGCAAATTAAGCAGCATACTTAATTTTTCAACGAAAGGAAAATAATGCCATGAAAAAATTATGTATTATCATTTTATGTTTGAGTTTTCTTTATGGATGTCAAAACAAACCATTAACTCCAGATACTTTCAAAGAGTCTTCAGAAATATTTATTTTTCACAAGAATATTAACGACTTTTCTGATTCATTGCCGAATGAAAATCAACATTTCACATTTGAAAAACTAGAAAAACAAGATTCACAATTTATTATGACTTATCAAGTAAAAGAGGTTTCCTGTCTACAACTTAACTTTGATGAAAATGAACAGCTAAAAACCATTAGTTTTGGCAATATTGAAAATATTGATGGTTATCAATATTCAAAATTAGGCATATTACCTTCTGCACTAATTTTAAGCATTATGTACTCAGATATAGAGGAAGAAAATTTGGATACAATAGCAAAATTTTTATCGGAACCATTTTCATCAGATAAACAAATGAAATTGGAAGATAATAAAATCGACTCTACAATTTCAATAAGCAAAGATATAAAAAAACAAATAATCACATTAGTTATTGAATAAAAAATTGAATTAATAAAGGTTACCTCACTTTTTTAGAAAATCTTACCAGATATATTCTATTAAATGAGATAACCTTTTTTATTCTGCTAATCATTAAGATACCTTTATTTTGCATTTTGAAAAATTTGATAAGTTGTCTGATAAGAATTTATCACTCCTTTATCGGAAGTAAGAGAAATGCGTATATATTTGTCGATAAATTCTTCGACTACTTTTGTACATTTTATCGCACCTGCATTGTTCATATGAAATCCTGCATCTTTTGTATCTTTCATCCAATCCACTGAAGGAACATCAGCATTCATATCCAATATAGGTACACCTCTTTTATTCGCATATTCTTTGGCAAGATTGCTTTTTTGCGTAGTCCACTCACGTGTTGGAAATTTAACAAATAGCAATTTGATATTTTTTTGTTTACAAAGTTCTATAATGGAATCAATGTAAGCAATCTTTTTCTCATCTAGTCCTAAGGCAACATCATAGCGAGACATATACGTTTCATAGCCAGTGAATGGAATCACGGTAGTTTCATATAGATAGCCTTTGAAGTGATTTGGTGGTTTATTGTTCGTCGTAATACTTTGAGAAGGAATGATTTTGTTTACGGTCTTACGATATATTTGATTCGCATAATTTTCATATAAGATATCTTTATCTTCTTGATTTAAACCGCCTGTATCATCATGAATCGCTCGAAGTCTTGCGCTATCTGTACGCAGAGAATTGATAGCACTACAATAACGAGGAATTTGTGAAGTTGAACTCGCAAACAATTCATTAATTTCAAAGATAACAACTTCAGGTGTTTGATAATTAAGTGCATCCTTTAATAAATAATAGGACAACCATGCAGGTTGTGAGGCTGAAGCTAAGGAGTATGCCGTTACTTTCTTATCATTCCAATAGGTCATTGGAGAAAATCCACGATAGATATTGCTATCACCTAAGGCAAGAAGTTGAATACTACGTTTCTTTTCTTTATAGAAATCATCCATATTTGTATATATCTTTGTGCTACAGCCATTTGCACTCACACGATTAAATCCACTAATCTGAATCGGTGATCCTAAAATCAAGGAACAAACAACGATTAGAAATTGTCTCTTTATTCTTTTCATGTTCACTCCTCTTTTCCTTTAAAATTGACTATAAATAAAATCTGGGATATCCGATAAATCTGCTTGTAAGAAATATACAAAGATAATCATAAAACAAAGATAGAAAAACAGAGTCCATGCCAGATACATACATAGCTTATGATTTTTCAAATTTAAGAATGTCTTCAATTACATACACCCAACCTTTCCATCCATAATGTGTCGCATCCATGAAGAAATAATCACTATATTCATGCTTGCTTAGATCACTTAAGTTTACTTTATTTACTCTAGCAATGGTTCTAATGTTTTGGTAATACTCTTCACGTTTTTCTTTTGAGAAACCAACATGATCATACCATGCGCCATTCACTGGAATCATAATCAAATTCACGCTAATTTTGTTTTGTTTACAAACATCTAGGAAGAGTTGTAAATCATCATATTCAGGTGAAATAGAGTAGGATTCATTTAACTGTGAATTTTTCTTTTTCTCCACACGTTTTTTATAGCGTGCATTGTAATTATCATTATCCATGTTAAATGGATTGCTTACTCTTTGTTGTCCTTCGATATCTGCCTCTTTTAATAAACGAGCTTCATCAATCCCAGTAAATTTAGGTACAGGCTTTGCCATACTGTGATAAATATCTGAAGATTGATAGTCTGACATAAAAGCTACATCCGTCTTTAACGAAATAAAAGATGAGAAGATACCTGTATAGGCACTATCTAGAATGCTCGCTTTATTGCTAGTGTATACTTTTTCATATTTCATCACGCGTTCTTTTACTTTTGGGCTCGGTGTTAATAATTCATTGGTACGTTTTATGATTTTCTTTTTTGTAGATTTTTTGATGTTGCTGTTCTTTAGAAAATCAATGAAGTTATCTTCCGAAAATCTTGATGTAAAGGACATTGCATCTGCCCCATCCTTGGTAAACCATTGAGGAGAAAGGATTAAGTTCACTTTTTTATTCTCCATACTAGGTGCTACTGCGCCTAGTCGAATGGCATGGTTCAAGGATTGAAAATACCCTTCTCCAATTAACATAAAGCTTTTATCTTTCGCATTCACCATTTGTTTAGGATGAAATTTAGAATCATATAAACGACTCAATTCACTTGAGCCTAACACCAATGCAGTATTTTTATGAAGATTGTTCGCAAGTGCAGAAGTGGATAAATACTTCTTACGACTTAGATAATAGTCTATATCGTTTGTATCACTTGTAATAGCTTCACTTACATACCAACGAAACCCAGTAATGGTAATGGCAAATACTACCAGAGCGGTGATAAATGCCTTTATAATTCTCATTTTTCAGAACTCTTTTCTTCTAAAAGAGCAATTAACTTATTTGGTGTATCCATTTGACTTCTTTCGATTTCTGTTGGAGATAAAGAAATATTAAAACGCATTTCAATTTCTACAATCAAGGTAGTAACACCCAAAGAATCAATCAACCCCGTATCAAATAGGTTGATATCCAAATCTTCCTTTACAATTTCATCTTCACATACTTCTTCTAACATTTCTAAAATTTCATTTTTCATTTTCATTTCCTCCATTTTTTATATGTGCAACAACAGCAAACGAACAAGACGATGAACAATTTCCATAAAATGACCTGAGAAGATTAAGAATCCAAACATGATCAAGTTCAAGGTCACAAACCATGATAGAAGTTTGTACCATTTCTTGTTTTTATTATTCTTATAAAACTTTGATTTCTTTTGGTAAAACTCAAAACCTCCTAGTAGTAATCCATGGTATAACCCGTATAGGATATAGCTAGGTGTGATTCCATGCCAAAATCCCATAATACTCATATTAACCATATACGCAGAGAATGCCAAATTGAGCTTACTAGAGAAACGTTTCTTACGTACGCTATCCAACATGAAGCGTGAGAATACAAAATCACGAAACCAATAGGATAGGGTCATATGCCAACGATTCCAGAAATCCTTAATATCAATACTTAAGAATGGTTTATTGAAGTTCTCTGGTGTCTTAATACCTAATATATAACTGGCTCCTATCGCCATATTACTGTAACCAGCAAAATCAAAGAACATATAAATTCCATATAAATAGGCATAGGCAATCACTTCCAAAGGAGCATATATGTTAGATACACGATTCATTAGAGTAAATGCAATTCCACCCAATGCAAATTTATATAAAATACCTAACGTAAGCTTAAAGATTCCCTCTCCTGCCATCTGCAAGTACTCACTCTTTGCTGGAATGTTATGCAAATCACTAAGATAACGTCGACTTCGATCAATTGGACCTGAACTTATCGAAGGGAAGAATAAAATAAAACTACTATATTCGAAGAAACTCATTTCTTCTATTAAACCATCATAGGTTTCAATCACAATCTGTATTACCTTAAAGGATACATAGGAAACTCCTATAAAGGCAAATAGATTGAGTTGAACCAAAGAGGATACTTTACAAAGAATCAATGGCAACATTGCCAAGATGACAAATTGTACATAAAGTGAAGAGTTTTTCCCATACTTCTTTCTTAAGAATAGATAGATGCGAATCACATACCATTCAATGACATAGAACGCAATGAGATAGAGAAATCCACTCATACTGTTTCTACAGATTAAATACAGAAAGAAGATAGAAAACCCAAGGGCATATTGTTTGATGGGTTTTTCTTTCACTCCTAGAATAAAGGCTGGTATCAATCCTGCGAATAAGACAAGAAAGAAGCTTAGCCCTTCAAAGAAATTCATGATAACCCCTCTTGTAATGCTTTACGATCCGCTTTCCCATTGTTGGTCATTGGCATTTCATCAATGAACACATATTTCTTTGGTACCATATAATCTGGTACAAATTGTTTTAGTGATGCGGAAATGCTTTGTCCTAATTGGAAACGTTGACTTGTATCTCCTTGATACACAATATATCCAATTAGATTTTTAATCTTTCCATCTTTATAATTAGGAATTACTACGGCATTTTCTACACCGTCCACTTTCATTAGATTCTGTTCAATATCACAGATTTCTATACGGTACCCATTAAGTTTCACTTGTAAATCCATACGTCCACAATAGTACAACATACCATCTTCAAGATAGCCTTTATCACCAGTATGATACGCAGGCATTTCTACGCCATCAATGACTCTTGTAAAAAAGGCTTTCTTTGTTTGCTCAGGATTATGGAAGTATCCTTTTCCTACCGTATTTCCAACAATGATGATTTCCCCTTTTTCCATATCTGGAAGGCAATTCCCCTGTTCATCAATGATTTGAAGCCATGTACCTGGTTTTTGAACTCCAATTGGTAAAGGATTACTATTCTCAATTATTTCCTCGGTAATAACTACATCACTGATAGCCACTGTAGATTCTGTAGGTCCATACGTATTGATTACCTTAGCGTTTGGAAAACGTTGTAATAGTTTTCTAGCCGTTTCATTGGTTAACACCTCTCCACAAAACAAGAAGGTTTCCATATCTGGCATCATATCTTCGCAAAAGGATTTATCAACTAAACACATATCCGCAAAAGAAGGTGTGGATACCCAAACATTGGCCTTTGAGGAAGCTAATGCTTCAAACAATGTATGATAATCTTTTTGTAGTTCTTTATCTAACGTAAATAAGGTACCTCCACTTCCTAAGGAAGTGTATAAATCCATTACGGACAGATCAAATGAAAATGGTGCTTGGTTGATAAATATCTTTGCTTTTGATTGTGCATTTGCAAGAGGTATTGACCACTCTAGGAAATGATTCAAGTTTGCATAAGAAATTTGTACTCCCTTAGGAATACCAGTACTACCTGAAGTAAATATAATATAAAATATATCTTCACTTGTGAGTGCGCAAGAAGAATCAATTTCTTCCGTATGTGTATCTATGATTTCATATAATTTTGTTTTATCTACAATACCATTATGTGCAACATCAAGCTCTTCACTGCTTAGTACAATCGATGATTGAACCGTCTCTAAGATAGCTTCGATACGGTTCTTTGGAATACCTGCATCAATTGGACAATATGCTCTACCAGATTTTACACAAGCTAGAAAACAAATCAACATAAGTGGATCTTTATGTCCATATACAGGGATTGGTGTTTTATCATCCTTTAACTCGCTTTGTAGATAATGAGCCAATCGGTTTGCCTTTTGAAGTAAATCTTGATAACTAAGCGTTTCGCCGTTGTGTATATAGGCAATCGCATTTGATGAAGCGAATCCCTCCAATGTTTTTAATAATTCCATGTTATTACACTCCTCGTTTGAATGGTCCCATCCATTTAACATGTTCATTATAGCATAGTGCTTTTACACCAAATCTTAATTAATCTTAACAATCATAAATGTAAATACGCTGTTATATATTTTTACATAAAAAAACCACGCTCTGGGAGAAGCGTGATTTTTTTAAAGAAAAAGGATTAATCTAAGACCGGCTGGTAACAGTCTTAAATTATGGTATTGCAGATATATATTATTATTTTGGTCTTTATCTGCACCTATATTATAATCCATATTTATTAAAACATTTTTGTTATTTATAACAACATTTTGTCATATCTTATCTTTTCATTTTGTTTCTATATACTTTTGGTGTTATACCAGTATACTTTTTAAATATTTTATTATAATAGCTTTGTCCTTGGAAACCTACACGACTTGCAATTTCTTTTATTTGGACATCTTCTCTCAACAGCTCTTTACTAACATCTACACGTTTCTTTGCCAACATTTCCGTGAATGTCTTATGCATAGTTGTACTTAATAACTTACTTATATAAAAAGGAGATACTTTTAAATGTTCTGCCAAATCACTCAAGGTAATCGGTTTCTTATAATTATGTTCTATGAAATGGAGTGCTTCTTTTACTAGATGATTGGTATTTTTAAATCGTAAATCACTTACATTATGATATAGTTTTTTTAAGTTCAAGGTTAAATTGATATCCAACTCTTGGTATACATTGGCAGATATACGTAGAGGTAACAACATAAAATCATGTAAATCAATATCCATAAATTGTCGTTTGATACTCACAAGTAATTCTTCATAATATTCATCGATATGATGTAAGATATCTTCTTTATCCAACATTAGTACATCATCACATATCTTTTTGATTATATTCTTTAATGATGCTTCCTCCAAATTTTCAAAGATTGTTAAGGTATCTTCCACATAGTTGTGCATGTGATTTATATGAACCCCTAATGTATTGACGTTATCATAAATTTGTTGTTGGAAGGGCAGTTGTTTTCCAATATGATCTCTTGCCTTTAAAAAAGAATCATGAAAGTTATCGATGTTATTTACCATGGTTCCAATACCCAACCCAGCTTCATCGGTAAGATTATTTTCTAGTTGTTCACAGACATTCACTATATCTTCTTTAGAAAAAGATTTATCTCCTAAGACAAAGCAAGTTAGAAAACCATGTATTTTTTCTTGGATGATTTGATATGTCGAAGATGAAAATATGGCGTGCAGTTGTTCAAGAAGAAAATCTTCTTGGGTTCCTCTATATAACACACACATCCCACTTGTAATCTTTGGATTTAAAGCATGTACCTTACGATAAAGTTCTATTTCAGATTCATCTGAAATAATCGCATACAAACATTCATGGATTCTTTGCGGTATCATTTCTTGTATTTTCATCTCAAACGCATCGGCTTTGTTTACATCAAAAGAAGTTAACTTTTTTATTAGGGTTTCGATTGCCTGTAAAAACTCCGCAATGTTATATGGTTTTAAAATAAAATCTGCGACACTTAAACGAATGGCTTGTTGTGCATATTCAAAATAATTATAAGAAGATACAATTAAGAATTGCACTTTTGTATCCTTGCTTTTCATATCTCGAATCATATCTAAACCATTTATCCCAGGCATATTGATATCTGCACACACGATGTTTGGTTGTTCCTTTTCAAATAACGCAATAGCTTCCTTTCCATTTCGTGCTTCAAAAACAAGACCATCTCTTATGTTTTCTTTTAGAATATGAACCAATGTTTCCCGTTCTATCTTTTCATCTTCTACTACAAGTATCTTTACCATTAGATTTCCTCCCCCTTGATTTTCATCACTATTTCAAAGCCACAATCCTCACTACTATTCACAATGATTTCGACTTGATCTTTAAAAAATGTTTTTAATCGTTTCGTCACATTATACAATCCAATGTGTTCTCTTTCTTCATCCTGTATACGATATTCATTTAAGATCAATTCTTCTAATGTATGAGCAGACATACCTATTCCATTATCGCTTACTGATAAAAGAATATCTGTTCCATTCATACTCGCACTTACTATAACTTCCCCATCCGTTATAGTGTCTTTTAAGCCATGCGTTACTGCATTTTCCACCAATGGTTGTAGAACCATCGTAGGAATGTGAATGTTTTGTATATCTAAATCCACATATAAATGGAAAGTGATTCTTTCTCCAAAACGATTTTCTTGTAGAAACATATAGTTTTCAATCGCTTTTAACTCTTCTCTTAAGGTACTTACTTTATGGATGGTATCTAAACTATATCGAAGTAGTTGACTTGTCTTTTCCATCAGTTCACTAGTTTCATATGCGCCTTCACTATACGCCTTCTTATAAATCATATTCAAAGTATTAAATAAAAAATGCGGGTTTATTTGATTTTGTAAAACACGTAATTCTCCTTGAATTAATAACTCATCTTTTTTTAAGTTCTCATTTTGTTGTTCTAGAACACGTTTTTCTAAGTCTGCCTTTTCTTCTGCATATTGGATATTCTTTTGAACACTATCTGCCATATCTTCAAGAGCAATACATAATTCATTCATCTCGACATTCGCATTGGATATTTGTGTTAAATCGTATTCTCCTTTTTTTATTTGTTTCATATTATGGACGATTTTTTCAATTGGATCTGTAATTGATTTTAACATCGTTCTAGAAAAGTATATAATCCATATGATCATAAGGATTATCAAGAGAACCGACATCCAACCTAATATAAGACGATGCTCGTGCACTTGATTTTTATAGAATTGCATATCTTTGGTTAAAATTTCATAATAATCGCCACGTGATCTCATGATGTTGATAAATTGTTGATGTACTTGATCTTTTGATACTGGTGCATCTATCGTGTAGGTAGCATTCTTAACATATTGATAAAACTCTTGTATGCTTGATTTAAGCTTAGTAAACTGTTTATCCTGATCCACCTTGCCATATGCATCTTTTACATTTTGTAGACCTTGTAAAGCCTCTTTCTCGCTATTCTCTGCTTGTTTGATAAAGGTTTCATCTTCATTAGACATATACTCTGTATAAAGGGTATGTATTTCTTTTGCATTATGATATACATGATTTAATTCATTATACGTGGTAAATGTATCATTGTACTTATTAATTGTTTCATCATTCAACAAATAATACATCGTACAACCAAGTGATACCATCAAAAGAAGCATAATATTATATACAAAGATACGCCAACGCATACTTTCTGTTCTTCTTTTCATGATTCACCCTCCCATCAAAATCCTTTCTTATATTCTACCATAATGATGTTCAAAAAAAAACAAGATGCTTGCGCATCCTGTTCTCTATTATTTGTCTACTGATTTTTTAACAAGAGCTAATACTTCTTCAGCTGTTGATAAACTTAATGCTTCTGCAGCGAGAGATTCCATCTCTTTTTTGCTTAAGCCATTTACCATTTTACGTGCTGGAAGAATAGAAGTAGCTGACATTGAGAATTCATCAAGACCCATACCTAATAGTAATGGTACTGCATATGGTTCTCCAGCCATTTCTCCACACATACCAGCCCATTTTCCTTCTTTATGAGCACCTTGAATTGTCATATTTACAAGACGAAGGATAGAAGGGTTATATGGTTGGTATAAGTAAGATACATTTTCACTCATACGATCCGCTGCCATTGTATACTGAATTAAGTCGTTTGTACCAATAGAGAAGAAATCTGCTTCTTTCGCGAAGTTATCTGCATTTACTGCAGCAGCAGGAATTTCCACCATCATACCAACTTCAATATTATCCGCAACTTGTACACCTTCTTTGATAAGGTTTGCTTTTTCTTCATTGAAGATAGCTTTTGCATCACGGAATTCTTGTACCGTAGCGATCATTGGGAACATGATACAAAGTTTTCCATAAATACTTGCACGAATCAATGCACGCAATTGTGTACGGAAAATATCTGTACGATCTAAACATAAACGAATTGCACGGTATCCTAAGAATGGGTTCATTTCTTCAGGGAATTCAAAGTATGATAATTTCTTATCTCCACCGATATCCAATGTACGAACAACAACTTTACGTCCGCCCATACCTTCTAATACTTCTTTATATGCAACAAATTGTTCATCTTCTGTTGGGAAGTGATCAGCATCCATATACAAGAATTCTGTACGGAACAAACCTACACCTTCTCCACCATTATTTAAGACACCATCTACATCTTTCGCACTACCGATGTTTCCAGCAAGTTCTACTTCATGACCATCTGTAGTAATAGATTTCGCATCTTTTAATACACGAAGAGCTGCTTTCTCTTCTGCAAAAGCTGCTGCTTTTGCTTCATATTTCTTAATTGTATCCTGATCTGGATTTAAGATAACATCCCCTTCTAATGCATCAAGGATCATCATATCTCCATGATTTGCTGCTTCAAGTACACCAGCACAACCAACAACAGCAGGAACTTCTAAGCTTCTTGCCATGATTGCAGAGTGAGATGTTCTACCACCAATTGCTGTCGCAAATCCTTTTGCGAACATATTTAACTGTGCAGTATCAGATGGTGTTAAGTCATGTGCTACTACGATTGAATCTTCATTCATTGTTGATAAATCAGGAATTGTTAATCCTAAAACATTGCATTTTAAACGATATGTAACATCTTTGACATCTGCTGCTCTTTCACGGAAATAATCATTATCCATAGACTCAAACATTGCTACCATTTGTGAAGAAACAACATCTGCTGCATATTCTGCATTCACTTTATCGTTTTCAATCATTGAAACGATCTGCCCAGCGAATTCAGGATCTGATGCCATCATTAAATGTGCATCAAACACAGCCAATTCTTCTTCAGATAAACGTGCAGAAGCTTTTTCCTTTACTACTTCAATATCTGCTTTTGTTTTTTCAAGAGCTTCATTGAATTTTTTAACTTCTACTGCAGGGTCTCCATCCTTTTTAACGATTTCTACATTAGGCTGTACCAGCTTGTATACTTTCGCGATAGCTACTCCAGACGATGCCGCAATACCTTTTAACATAAATGTATCCTCCTCTTAACACTTAAAACCACTTATGATGAGTATCTTTTTTTGGTAGAATTACCTGTATTTTTGAACTTCTTTAATCCTACCTACGTATTTAATAATACCATTTTTCACATATATAAGCAATGAAAGAATGCCTCTACCGCAATGTTTTTTAGCTGTTCGTGCGTCTTTCCATCATATTTATTCTTCCACCAATCGCTATCGTTTAGGCATAGGAAATCATTCCTAATGATTTCTGCATAGATTTCAGGTAGTTCGCGTAAGATTCTATCCATATCGATACGAAATTCATTTGCATTATAGGCACCCTCCTGTTCCATTATTTGTAGATTTTCCTTACTGGTTGTTTCTTCATATTTTTGATACAACCTTCCCAAATACTTCATTAATACATCTTCATCTTTTCTTGTTCTTTTCATTCGATATACCGCCCTTCCATAGGTATATACGAGAAAATTGGGTAAAATTCCTAAAAAAAAGACAAATTCTTTTAAAAATTTGTCTCTTCGTACCTTTTATTGAAAAAATAATACAAACAAATAAAGCAAAAGTGCAATCACACCAAACGCTAGTAAGACTACAGGTAGTATTACTGAAAATCCTGCTATTACTAGTGCTAGAAAATCATTCTTCTCTAAATTTGCTGTTTTACCTTCTTTTATTTCCTTTTTTTTCAACAGTTCTTTTAATCTAGGTCTATTTATCACTGAATTCACCACCAAAATGACATAGTGTGAAATGACCTGGTTTAATTTCTTTGTTAGCTGGTTCTTGTTCCTTACAAATATCCTTAGAATAAGGACAACGAGGATGGAATTTACATCCACTTGGTACATTTACATTGCTAGGAATTTCCCCTTGGATAGCTTCCATCGCAGAACGCTGTGATGGATCTGGTTTAGGTATCGCTGCCATTAAAGCTTTCGTATATGGATGTTGAGGATTATTAAATATTTCATCCTTATCAGCCAATTCCACTAGAGATCCCAAATACATGACTCCAACACGATTACTTATATGTTTTACAACACTCAAATCATGAGAAATAAAGATATAAGAAATTTTTTGTTCTTTTTGCAAGTCTACCATTAAATTTATAATTTGTGACTGAATAGAAACATCGAGTGCAGATACTGGTTCATCACAAACGATAAAAGATGGACTTAATGCAAGTGATCTTGCAATCCCAATACGCTGACGTTGTCCCCCAGAAAACTGATGTGGATAACGATAGCAATAATATGGTGGTAATCCACATTTTTCCATCAATCCTAAAATATAATCCTTAAGTTCATCCCCTTTCTTATAGTACCCATGTGCAACCAAAGGTTCAGAAAGAGTGTTATAGATATTCATTCTAGGATTCAATGAACTATATGGATCCTGAAATATAATTTGCATTTTTTCACGTAATTTACGCATTTCTTTGCGATTCTTCGCAAGAATATTTTCTCCATTGAAAATCACTTCGCCCTCTGTAGGCTCATGTAAACGGATAATAGCACGTCCTAACGTTGACTTACCACAACCAGATTCACCTACAAGACCTAAAGTTTCACCTTCGTAAAGTTTAAATGAAACTCCATCCACAGCTTTTACATATTTTTTATTTTTATTAAATTTTCCTTTTCCAAGAGGGAAAAACTTTTTAAGGTCATTGACCTCAAGAATAACTTTCTTATCCTCCATATTATGCCTCCTGTCCTTCATCATATAGGAAACAACTTACATGATGTCTTGAACCCACTTTAACATCACTTGGTTGTCCTTCTCTACATTTTGGCATAGCCTTTGGGCAACGATCAGCAAAATAACATCCAGAAGGAAGATTTACTGGATTTGGCACACTACCTTCAATTGTTGCCAAACGTTCATTTCCGCTATTTAAAGAAGGCATACTAGCCATTAAACCCACTGTATATGGATGTTTAGGGTTTTTGAATATTTCAAAAACAGAAGCACTCTCAACAACTTTTCCAGCATACATAACATTTACATGATCCGCCATCTGTGCTACAACACCCAAATCATGAGTAATTAGCATAATAGACGTTCCAGTTTTTTCTTTTAGATCATTCATTAATTTTAATATTTGAGCTTGTATGGTTACATCAAGTGCCGTTGTAGGTTCATCCGCAATCAATAGTTTTGGACTACAAGCTAATGCCATAGCAATCATAATACGTTGACGCATCCCACCAGACAACTGGTGAGGATAATTTGTAACAATTTTCTCAGGACGAGAAATACCAACTAAATCTAATAATTTAATAGTACGTTCTTTCGCCTCATCTTTTGTAACATCTTCATGTAGAAGAATGTTTTCTTCAATTTGAGATCCTACAGTAAATACAGGATTTAAAGAAGTCATAGGTTCTTGGAAAATCATTGATATATCATTTCCACGAATCTTACGTATTTCTGCATCACCTAAAGTGGCAAGATTTACGCCATCATATGAAATATTACTACCATCTTCAATCTTGCCAGGTTCATCTACTAAACCAAGAATACTCATGGCTGTAACACTCTTGCCACAACCAGATTCACCAACAATAGCAAGCGTTTCATTTTCGTACATTTTGAAGTTATTGCCATCTACAGCTTTGCTAACTCCTTTACTAGTATAAAAATAAACACGAAGGTTTTCTACATCTAGTATTTTCTTGTTCTTATCTTTTTCCATGTATAAACCTCCTATCTAATATCTTTTGGATCAAATGCATCGCGAAGTCCTTCACCTATAAGATTGATGGAGATAACTGTCAGCAAACACATGATACCTGCAGGTACCCAATTCCAAGGCAAGCTCTGGAACACTTCAGTGTTACGAGCCAATTCCATTAAGTTACCCCATGAAGGAATAGGAGGAGTAACCCCCATTCCAAGGAAAGATAACCCTGCTTCTGTTAGAATGGCACTTGCCATCGCTAGAGTCGCATTTACAATAATCATAGAAAGTACATTTGGAATTAAATGTTTAAATATTTTCGAAAAATCGCTCAACCCTAAAGCTTCACAAGCTTGCATATATTCTTGCTCACGTAAAGAAAGAATTTGACCACGTACTAGACGAGCCAATCCTGGCCATGATAAAACACCAATTAAAGTTGATACAATATACATTTTGATATCTGTTGGTGTCCATAATAGATTAAATGCAACTACTAAGATAAGTGGAGTAAAAGGAAGAGAATATACTATCTCAGAGAAACGCATCAATAAATTATCGACCCAACCACCATAATAACCAGCGATACCGCCGAATATACAACCAAGTAAAACAGTTATTATTGCAGCAATTAATCCAACCATAATAGAGATTCGACCACCTAGAAACAGACGGAATAACACATCACGTCCTTGTTGATCGGTTCCTAACCAATGGCTTGCACTTGGCGCCATATTTTTTGCAGCATAACTATAATCTGTTACATCGATTCCCATTATAATTGGAACGAAGATAACAGCTAATACTATCAAAACGAAAACAATTAAACCAATCATTGCAATTTTGTTTTTACGAAATCGTTGAATCGCAATGCGCCATGGTCCCATGGTATCGGATTTATCCATTTTCGCAAGTTCATCAACTTTTTTATTTTCTAAATTATCATTTATCATTACCATTCACCTCTATTCTACTTTAACTCGTGGATCCACTACAGAATATAAAATATCTGATAATAAATTACCTAAAACCATCAAGATTGCAGAGAACAATAAACAGGCTGTAATTATACTCTGGTCTTGTCCTTGAATAGCTTCAATCAATATTTTACCAAGTCCTGGCCAACCAAATACGGATTCCAGTATCATCGCTCCACTGAAAAGGGATGGAATATATAATCCCAATAAAGTTACTAGAGGAATAAGTGCATTTTTAAATGCATGACGATAAATAACGACTTTCTCTTTCAACCCTTTTGCTCGTGCAGTTCTTACATAATCCATGTTAATAACATCAATCATAGAACTACGCACATAACGTGAGAATGTTGCAAAGTTAGAGAATGCCAATACAATCGTAGGTAATAGCATATGACTTGCAATATCCATGATTTCTTGGAAGATATTATCATAGCCAAACATGGATAAGTCTGGGGATCGCATTCCGGTAACTGGCAGTCCAAATGGAAGTGCGATACAGAAGATTAAAACAAGTGCAAAGAAGAATGTTGGTACTGATACTCCTAATAAAGAGAATACTGTCCAAAAGTTATCAAATTTAGTAAACTTTTTCACTGCCTGTCGAATTCCTATTGGTATAGATAAAGCAACACCGACAATCATGGCTACAATATTTAACAAAAATGTATTCCACACAAAATCACCAATGATATCAATTACTGGTGCCTTGTATTTAATAGATTGTCCCAGATTTCCACTCGCAAAATTACCAATCCAAATCACATATTGTTCAGGGAGGCTTTTGTTAAGTCCCAATTCTTCACGGATTTGTTCTTTTTGTTCTGGGGATGCCTTCGTCCCAAGTCCTAAATATGCTGTAACAGGGTCTCCAGGCATTGCTTTAACCGTACCAAATATAACCACTGAGATTATAAACATAACAGGAATTAGATTTAATAATCGTTTTCCAATGTATTTTAACATAAAATCACCTCTCGTATTTATATTAAGCGACAAATAAGAGCAAGGAATACTTGCTCTTATTTGAACACTTTAATATTCTTTAATAAAACTATTCAAGCGTAGCATCTTTCAATGCTTTTGGCCAAGAATATAGAGCATTTGTCTTTAAATTCTTTACGCGCTTGTTATAAATATCAAAGTACGTATTTCCATAAACTGGAACAACAGTAGCTTCATCATTTAATTTAACTGCGATTTCTTTCCAAACATTTACAGCTTCATCTTTATCTAAAGTTGTAAGACCTTTGTCTAATAATGCATCAACTTCTGGATTTTTCAAACGAGCATAATTATCGCTACCATCTTTCGCATAACGAGAATTAAATGTAGTATAAATATCAGTCATACCATCAGAAGTATATGATGTTGCTAAGAAGAATACTGTCCATTCATTTGCATTCTTATCATAATAAATCTTATCTAAGATTGTATTGAAGTCAACAGTAGCAACCTGTACATCAGCACCTAATTCAGTTCCCCAAGCTTTTTGCCACATTGGAACTAAATTTGAAAGAATATCATGATCTGCCATAGATAAAATTTTGATAGATAGTTTTTCGCCGTTTTTGTAACGGAATCCATCTGCACCAGGTGCCCAACCTGCTTGATCAAGCAATTGTTTTGCAGTTTCAATATTATACTCGTAAGTGTTTAATCCTTCGATTTTTTCTTCACCACGAATAGCTGGTCCCATTTCAGAAAGTGGGTTGTTGTACAATGTAGGTACATATCCAATTTCAGCACCATCTAAATCTTTACATTTTGGACATTCATAGTAAGAATCTACGAATGATTGACGATCGAATGCATACGTTAATGCCTGACGTACTAATTTATCCTGAGTTACACCAGCACCAGCATTAAAAGTAATATAGCCAGCTCCGCCACGTGGGTAGCTATTAAATGCAAGATCTTTATTGTTTGTAGCAGGACCGATTTTCTTAGGTTCGATTGAACCAGCAAGAATATCGATGTTTCCTGATTCTAATTCTTGATACTCAGTTGTCATTTTTGTAGGTTTGATGATTACGTTTTCAATTTCGTATCCTTCACCTAATTGTTTTGCTGAGTAATTTTCATTTTTTGTAAATGAAGCACCACTACCAGCATCCCATTTTTTCATAACATATGGTCCAGTACCGATTGGTTCTTTGATTAAATCTTTAACTGCTTTTGTGTTTTTATATTTATAATCTTTAAACTGATCTTTACTAATGATTGCAAATGATGCTGCATAAGCAGTCAAGCTATCATTACGCGCTTCATCAGTTGTAAAAGTGATTGTATAATCATCTACCACTTTGATACCTGGGAATTCAGGTTCTTTTTTGTTATCAGCATTGTTATAATCAGCATAACCTGATAAATACTGTGTAGTTCCTGCATAACGTCCATCATATGTTGGATCAGAAACTACTTTGAAAGTAAATTCAACATCTTCTGCGTTGAAATCTGTTCCATCAGAGAATTTGATGCCTTTTTTCAACTTGAAGGTAACTGATTTTGCATCATCACTTACTGTCCAAGATTCCGCTAAACCTGGTTGTAGCTTGTTGTTAACATCATACTCCCCTAATTTGTTATACACCAAGTCAACAGCATATCCATCATATGAAGATGAATAGTAAATTGGCGAGAATGTACCTGTCAAACTTTCTGCTCCTACTGTAAGCGTTGAGCTCTTTTTATCTGAACTTCCACATCCTACTAGAGAAACAGCCATTAGACCTATACAAAATAGGCTTAATACTTTTTTCATAAAATCTCCTCCTATCACTCCTGATATGTTATTCATTATATCTTACTTCACATAGAATTACAATAATTATTCCATGAAAATTACATGGAATGAAAAGACGTTTTTACATTTTTGTGTAAATAATGGAATAAATTGTTTTAAAAGAAAATGATTTTTTTCATATTTACATTTTTTCACTCTTTTCATAGTAAATAGTGCAATTTTCAACTAAATACACCCTTTATGTTATCGCAAGTCTTCCTTTTAATGCAAGAAAATGCAAATAGTAGTTTTTTCCATACAAAAAGAACGACTTTCATCGTTCTTTTAAAGGTATAGAATTATCTCATATTAAATGGTTTGATTGTTGCAGGAATAGCACCATCCATGATTAATGTAGGTTCACCTTGAATAAGTGGTGTAATATAATCGTGGAATTCTTTTGTTAATCCTTGGTAATCAGGTAAAATCCATTCTGTTGGAACATGTTTAACGTGGTTTGCGAAATCTTCAGCAGGTCCTGAAATGAATTTTGCATTGTATTTACCATCTACATATTCTCTTTGAACAGCAACAACGTGTCCTGTGAATCCAGGTTTTGCACTTCTTGCATGTGCAGACATACCTAATTCAAATGCTTCTGTAACATCTACTAATGACTGTGCAAAGTTAGAGCTACGAGCTGCAGTACTTAAATCTTGTACTTTCGCACGAGGGGCGATACCAGCTTCTAAGATCATTCTCTTTAAAGCTTCAGCAGCCCCACCTAATACAGCATGTCCGAAACCATCATTTACGGCTTCTCCAGCTGCTAAGTAAGTTCCATCAGCAAAGTGAGCACCCTCACTTGTTACGATATAGCATTTCCCTTTTTCAGCCATGCATTTTTTAACTTCTGCAAGGAATTTTTCTTTGTCGAAATCAACTTCAGGTAAAATGATCAAATCTACACGACCAGTAGCAACTGTTGAACCAGCTAACCAACCAGCGTCTCTACCCATTGTTTCAAGAATGAAAACTTCTTCACGAGTATATACATTGTAATCTAACCATGTAGCATTTACTACTTGGTTCGCAAATTTTGCACCTGATGCAAATCCTGGACAGTGATCAGTCACCATTAAGTCATTGTCAACTGTTTTAGGAATACCAACAAAGCGTTTTGCGATGTTGTTTTTCTTAGCCCATTGGCTCAATGCATCTACTGTATCCATAGAGTCATTTCCACCAATGTAGAATAAGATTTCAATATCATGTTTGTCCATGATTTCAACTAATTTACGGTAATCAGTTTCATCATTTCTTTTTAATTTGTAACGGCAAGAACCTAAGGCAGAAGATGGAGTCTGACGTAATACGCGGTTTTCAAACTCACTCATGTTTGTAAGGTCATATAAACGATCCTGTAAAATTCCTTCAATTCCATTAAGTCCACCATAAACTGTGTCATAAACTGGGTTTAACTGGTTTGCTCTAACAACACCTGCAAGTGAAGCATTGATAACGGTTGTTGGTCCACCAGACTGAGCAACTAAACAATTTGCCATGTAATTTCCTCCTAATTAAAATAATCATTACGTAAGATATTTTAGCACAGTTCCATTTATTTTGAAAGTTCCTATTTGTTTTTCTTTTCATTCATTGCTGTGATAAAACATAAAAAGTCTACAATGACGTCATTTAATAGCACAATTCCTGCTAAACTTATGTTTTTAAAGGCCAAAATCACAAGCCCTAAAAAGAAGATAACCTCCATAATAATAATCTGTCTTCGCTCTTTTTTATACCCTTCTTGTGTATATAATTTCATAAGCTCAAAAAAAGGTAATCTTTTAAGCATAAAGGAATCTAAAGCAAATAACAAAACCCAAAAGAAAAAACGCAGATACTCTGGTTCATAGAGAGAATAAAATAGAGGAAGGCAGAGTATTTCTACCGTACTAGCAATCATAATATCTCGATACGTTTTTTCCATATATATCACCTTGTCTCTATTATACCACCAAGGTGCATCTTTGGTTATGATTTCGTGCTGCTTTTCCCTCTTAATTTTTTACGCGCAAAAATCATTTTAAAATCCTTCCCGTTAAATGGAAACAGAGGATAGAAATAAGAAGTTTTTGTTACCGTCTTATTCGAAATCATAATGCATAACATTGCAATAATTCCTATCCAAAATCCAAAACGTGGAGATATTGCAGTTAGTATTAAAATCATAATGCGCATAAATTTAATCGCATATCCCAATTCAAAACTAGGTTGTGTAAAATCCGCAAGTGCCACAAATGCCATATACAGGATAATTTCGGGAGCGAGCCAGCCTGCATTGATCGCAAACTCTCCCAAAATAAGTGCCCCTATAATACTAAAGGTACTACCTAAGGAATTCGGCGTATTCAAGCTTGCCATCTTTAGCGCATCAATACCAAACTCCAACAATAGCAATTGTACAATGATTGGTACATTTCCTTGATCTTTTATGAGAGTGAAGCGAAACCAATCAGGACATAAAGTAGGATTGAGATTAAGATAGAACCAAACAGGAGTCACTAATAAAGTAATAAAGAAAACAAGGATTCTTATGATTCTTAAATAGCTTCCGGTAATCGGTGGTAAGTAATAATCCTGTGCCTCTTGTATAAAATCAAAAAAACTTGTTGGTAGTATTAAAACACTTGGTGAATTATCAATCATTAAAATAAGCTTTCCTTCTAATATGTTACTGCTTGCAGTATCGGGTCGTTCCGTATAGCGAACCTTTGGAAAAGGATTTAGATATTTATGAGGCACCAATGCTTCCGCTATGCTTTCATGTGCCATCGTTAAAGCTTCTACTTGTATTTCGGATAGCATTCTTCGCACATCCTTTAACATATCTTCATCAATCAATCCATCCATATAACAAAGCACTATATCACTCTTACTTATAGAACCAACGCTTGTATATTCCATGCGCAAATGTGAATCACGTATTCTTCTTCGTATCAAAGCGGTATTAAAAATCAAGGTCTCAACAAACCCATCACGACTTCCTCTTAACACCTTATCATCTTGTGGCTCCTCCATACCTCTTACTGGATATGTTCTTGCATCGATTACGATACCTTCTTCATACCCTTCCACCATCAACACAATAGAACCACTTAGTACCGCTGTAATCAAATCTTTCATATCCGCTTTTACATCTACTTCAAGATAAGAAATGAATCGATCACAAAACACCTGTACACTATCCCTTTCTACTGTTTCTTTGATATCTGCCTTTAATAGAAACTCCATCATTTTCTCTAAGATTTCATCTTTCGCAAAACCATCTACAAAAAACAATGTCATATGGATATTTTGAACCAACATTGCTTTGGATACAACATCAAAATTTTGATCTACATATAATTTCTGTTTTAATTCTTGTATGCGTTTTTCATACATCTTGATCACCTATAGTTAAGATGTACATATCGTGTATATTTATACGTATGTGCACGAATATTAAAGTATAAATCTATGAACTATCAAGCAACTAAAAAACAGGTTTCTTTGTCCTGTTTTCTTATGTTATTCCTATTATGATACTAGATTGCTACTATTAGGAAGATTGTTCAAGTTCTTCGCTGTATTCTTCCCATTGTTTCATCATATGTTCAATCTCATTATGAACATCATCAATTGCCGCATCTAATTCGTTCATTTTATGATAATCGTGATAATACTCCGGGTCAAAACGTTTCTCTCTTAAAATTTCTAGCTCTTCTTCTTTGTCCGCAATCTTCTTTTCAAGTTTGGTTATCTCTTTTTTATAATTGATGCCTCTGGTTGGCTTTTTCTTTTCTTCCTTAATTGTGATTGTGTCCACAACAGGTATTGGTTCTTTGTTCATGTATTCACTATACGTTAATGGAAAAAACTGTGCTTTTCCATCATCAATCACAAGGATAGCAGTAGCTAGCTTACTTATAAAGTATCGATCATGAGATACAAACAACATACTTCCTTCATATTCTCTCAAGGATTCTTCCAAAGCTTCTTTTCCAATTAAATCTAAATGGTTGGTAGGCTCATCCATCATCAAGAAATTAGGATGAGAAAGCATTAGTTTTACAAAGCTCAAACGTACTTTTTCTCCACCCGACAAACAATCAACGGTTTTAAATACATCATCTCCATTAAATAGAAAACAGCCTAAGGCGGTACGTACTTCTGTACGTGTTAAATCAGGATAATCATTCCAAACTTCTTCTAATACCGTATTATTTGAGTCAAACTGTGCTAGTTCTTGGTCAAAGTATCCAACTTCTATTTGATGTCCTAAAAGATAGCTTCCAGCCAATGCGGGGATTTGTTCCATCAGAGTTTTCATCAAGGTTGATTTTCCCATCCCATTTGGTCCAATGATCGCAATGCGTTGAGATTGGAGAACCTCTAAATCCACTTTACATAAAGGATGATCATAACCAATTTCTAAATCCTTAACTTCTAAAACTCGTTTACCACCTCGAACCTTTGGTTCAAAACGAGCGTGAAATGTTCTTTGATCATTCTTAGGATCATCGATTCTATCCATACGATCCAAGTATTTAATCTTTGATTGCGCAAAGGCTGCTTTGTTCTTTTTATAACGGAATTTTTCAATTAGTGTTTCCAATCGCTCAATCTCTTTTAGTTGGCGAACATATGCACTTTTTTGAAGTTCGATATCGCTCTTTTTTGTATTTACATAGTTTGTATAATTTCCAGGATATCGTCTCATGACTCCATATTCAATTTCATACACAACATCTACAACATCATCCAAAAACATACGGTCATGTGATACCATTACAACTGCTTTAGGATATCGTTTTACATAGTTTTCTAACCATTCAATGGTATCGATATCCAAATGGTTTGTAGGTTCATCCAAGAGTAATATATCTGGTTTACTTAACAACAGTTTTACAAAAGCAAGACGTGTTTTTTGTCCTCCACTAAAGGTGGAAATCTTCCTTTGTAAATCTTCTTCTTTGAATCCAAATCGCGTAAACACACTCATCAATTCACTATGATAGGTATACCCACCAAGTTCTTCAAAGCGCTGTTGAAGCTTTGCATAAGCATCCAATGTTTCTTCACTATGATCCATGGCCATTTTATCTGTTAATGCCATCAATTGTTTTTCCATTGCCTTGATATGATCAAAAGCATGTTCCAGTTCATCCTGTACAAGTGCATCTTCATCACTAAATGTTGTTTGAGCTAAATACCCAATGCTTGTATCATTGGATGCGTGAATTTCACCACGATCCAAAGACTCTACTCCAGATATAGACTTTAATAAGGTTGTCTTTCCACATCCATTACGACCAACAACTGCAATTTTTTCTGTATTTTTTATTTCGAATTGTATATCTTCAAATATGGTGTTTCCACCATAATACTTACTCCCTTTATGGATCTGATATAGCATAATCATCACCTTTTCTTTAATTTTTATTTTATGATCCCGATTGCTTGTGCAAAACTAATCGCAACTTGTTTTGCATAAGCTTCTTTATTTGTTTTCCAAAATTGTGCATCTTCACTATTGGATACATACCCAAAGTCAAACTCTAACGCGTACATTCCATTAGCATCTTTAAAACTAGCGTTTTGTTCTTTCGCTAAATCTGAATAGAGTGCCGCAAAAGTCGCTTTTCCGCCAGTTTCTCTTAGATACAAATTATTGTCAAAATATTCTTTATCAATTGCACTTGCACCAACTCCAGTATCATCTTCACTCAGATAATTACTTGCGGTTACATTTAACTCTTTTTGTAGGGTATACATCATGTTTTTTGCTAATACATCACTTACATAAGAGCTATGCCAAATCTCTGCACCTCTTAAACCTGTAGATTCACTTTTATTCATACGTAACATAACATAATACTTCGCATCTTTTTTTATAGCTTGTGCAAATCTTCCGTTTTCACCATACGCTTTATCAGCTTCACTATCTGCATCTTTACGTGATATTTCTACGCGTAACCCATAACTTTCCAGCTGTTTCTTCATCACAACCGCAGCATCATACATCTCTTGATACTCACTCAATCCATTCCCAGTACTTCCTTTATCAGGAACATATTGAAAATCAGTACTCATCCCATAAGGGTCCAAGTACACATCTATTTTCTCTTTGGATGGTTTTTTCTTTTCCACGTTTAAAAATAAATAATTATCATTTAATGTAATATCATAATCCTTCAACAATGCCTTATCCGCAACCATCGTTACTTTCTTAACTGCATTGTCTCTTTTTACCGTATAGAAAGGATCAGAGGTAAATGTATCCTTATAAGTTACTCTTTTCTCTACTAAATTATCAATGATGATAAGTTCATAAAAGCCAGGGTCTAAATCATTTAATGCAATCTTTTGATCTACTTCTTTATTCACTGTTAGAGTGATGGTCTTATCTGTACATAAGTTATGTAGTTGCATAGTTTTTCCAGTCGCTAGATCATCGCTCTGTGGACCATATGCACTCGTATACAAGCCTAAAGATTCCCCATAATAGGTATAATCATTAACGACAAATGTTTCAGCACTCTTCTTATTTAATAGCTTCACTGTTTCTTTTTCACCTAAATTGCATACGGTAAATTTCTTTTCGTCCTCTGCAGGAGATAAAAAAACATTCACTAAGGTATATACTATGAGCACAAGTAAAAGCAATAAGGGAAGTGCTACTTTCCAACGAATTTTATACATTTTCCTCTTTGGTACAAATGCCATAGTGTTATCCTCCTATCTAAAATCGTGCATCTTTTAAGTGTTTTGGTACCTGATCTTTTTCAGGTGGAAAGCTCATATGCGATGGAGATACTTCTACATCAAGCATATCTTTGGGACGTTTTGGTACTGGTAAGTCAATCCCTTCAAACTCCATATACTGTATAGGAAATACACTTTCCTTTGTATATACAACAGGCTTAAAAAAGGAATTGAATGTCCATGTTAAATCATATCCAATCAATGGACTATTCTTATTTATCTCACCATATTTTTTCGCATTTCTGATGAATCTATTCTTTAATATTTTAGGATTACAACCCAAGTTTTCAAACAGGGTAATAAGTACCATAAGAATACCATTACGTACTCTCCATAGGAAATCTTTTACTTTGTTTTCACTTACATAATCCACGACAAAGATGTCAATAAATAAGCCATCGCACTCTTTGCATTTATTCCTCAATAAAGTATTTACTTCTTCACAATATGTGCCTTTTTTTCGTACTTTCATAGGTACTACAACGTTATAATTTTTATGCGTTGCGTAACTTTGGGAAACATAGCCATCTCCTAGCTCATGTGCAACCTTTAAGAAGCGTTCATAATCTTCACGCATCATGCCAATATCCGCATCATCATCCCATGGGATAAAGCCTTTATGGCGCACAGCACCAAGGGCACTTCCACCCGTTAACCAATAGGGAATGTTATGTTTTTGACACAATGTATCTATATCTTTTAACATGGACAATAAGACGAGTTGTACATCACGTACACAAACCTTACTTCCGTCCTCATTTGTCTTGATAATATATTCTTTCATAAAAATCACCATTATCATTATAGAAGAAAAAAAGCTTTAAAACAATGGTTTTCTTGTTTTATAAGAATTCCTTAATAAATTATTTAGATATCCCATTGGTTTTGATCTTTTTTATCGCACATTCGTACTATAATATGCTTTTTCGTAACTCACGCTATGAAATAACGTATTAAAATTAACTATGTAATACATAATACGTCTAAGGAGGGTCAAACATGGACTGTTTAGCTAGATTACGACAACTCATGAACCAGCACCATATGACTGAATACAAACTATCTCAGGCATCTGGAATTCCATTGAGTACGATCAATTCACTCTTCCATAAAGGAAATTCTCCTACTATACCCACGCTGGAGGGTCTATGCAGAGGATTGGATATTTCATTAAGTGATTTCTTTTACGAACCAGGCAACAATGATGATATGGAAAAAGAAACACAATTCTTGATTGGTAATTGGAAAATGCTAACAAGAGAACAAAAAACAATTATACTAGATGTCATCAAAATGTTATTAGAAGCTTAAAGACTGTTCGCAGTCTTTTTCTTATACTTGAGAAAGGAGTTGTTGTATCGTTTCCTGATTACATTGTGCTATTGTTAGGATACCTCTTGGTTGAGGTGAATTAGAAAGCACATATTCCATCCAAACAGTACTTAACCATTGATCAAACTTATATCCACATTCTTTAAATACTCCAATTGTATGAAAGCCAAGTTTTTCATGTAAGGAAATGCTTGCGTCATTAGGAATTGTAATACAAGAATAAGCGATATGATAGTTTTGTAGTTTAAGTAATGCTAGAAGTACCTTCATTAAGGATGATCCAATTTGTTGACGTACAACATTAGGATGCACATAAACACTTAACTCTACATCCCATTGATACGCTTCTCTTTCACGAAAGCTACTTGCATATGCATAAGCAACGACCTCACCATCCAGTTCACATACCAAAAATGGATATTTATTTTGTATGGTTGTAAGTTTTTCTTGCCATTCTTTTTCATTCATTGCTTCATAGGCAAAAGTAGCGACACTGTTGTTTACATAATACTCATAGATTGTACAAATCGTTGGTATATCGCGTGAAGTCGCGAATCGTATTTTTTTCATAGTCTCTCCTAGTAGAAAGCCATGAGGTCATCATGGCTTTTTCTTAAAATATTAGGTTTCTTGGCGTACGTGGGAATGGTTCTACATCACGAATGTTTTGCATACCTGTCATATACATTAACAAACGATCAAATCCTAGTCCAAATCCTGCATGTTTACATCCACCATAACGACGAAGATCCATATACCACTGCAATCCTTCTTTCGCCATTCCAAGTTCATCCATACGTTTCTCTAATACATCATAACGTTCTTCACGCTGTGATCCCCCTACTAACTCACCAACTCCTGGCACAAGTAGATCACAAGCAGCTACAGTCTTGTTATCATCGTTTACACGCATATAGAACGCTTTGATTTCTTTTGGATAATCCGTTAAGAAGACAGGACCATTTACAATCTGTTCACAGATATAACGTTCATGTTCACTGTTCAAATCCATTCCCCACTCTACTTTATTTTCAAATTTCACATCTGCTTTTGATAACAGTTCAATTGCTTCTGTATAAGGCATACGTTTGAATTCACTGTTGCGTACACTTTTGATACGATCGATGCATCCTTTATCAATCATGGTATTGAAGAAGTTCATTTCCTCTGGTGCATTTTCTAACACATAGTCAATGCAATATTTCACCATGTCTTCGATTAGGTTCATATCATCATCTAAATCGGCAAATGCAATTTCTGGTTCAATCATCCAAAACTCTGACGCATGACGTGAAGTATTTGAGTTTTCAGCACGGAACGCTGGACCAAACGTATACACATCACGAAAAGCCATCGCAAACGCTTCTACATGCAATTGACCAGTAACGGTAAGGAACGCTTCTTTCCCAAAGAAATCGTCTTCATAGTTTTGGTTATCAATGGTAGTTGCACGAAACATCTCGCCAGCACCTTCTCCATCATTTCCAGTAATGATTGGAGTTTGCACATATACAAATCCTTGATCTTGGAAGAATTCATGGATTGCCATAGATAACACAGAACGTAAACGGAAGATTGCATAAAAACTATTTGCACGAGGACGTAAATGTGGTATCTCACGCATGTACTCAAAACTATGACGCTTTTTCTGTAATGGATAATCACGATCACAATCACCTTCTAAAGTAGCTTCCGTAAGGATAATTTCAAAAGGTTGTTTCCCTTCTGGTGTCAATTTTATTTTACCAGTGATACTGATTGCTGCCCCTGTAGGATACTTTTCTACATCTTCAAAGTTTTTAAGTTCTTGCATATACACCAATTGGGCATTGCGGAAATACGTACCATCATTTAATTCAATAAACCCTAATTTTCCACTGCAACGATTGGTACGAATCCACCCTTGCAACTGCACATATTCTAATGAGTCTAGTTCTACATGAGAGCCACTCATCACAATTTCATAGAGCTCTCTAATTGTCATAAATTCAAACATTTTTCTTTCCTCCTATGTTCTGTAACAACAAAAAAACGTTCCTAACATTCAGGAACGTATCTTTACGCGGTGCCATCCTGATTCCTATCAAATACATGATAGACATCTTGATTTGGATATAACGTAATCCCTACGAAGCCGTCTACTATGATTTCTCCGGCTTAACTCCACAGCTGTTCGCTTGATAGATTTGTATGTACCATCTTTCACCCTCATGGCTCGCTTCTACACTTGACCTATCAGGGTCTGTTTCATCGTTCTGTATTCAAGCTGTTTGTTTCAAATACCAACTCTTGTATAGATGATACCACATCTACACTCTTTAATACAACCCCTTTTGGAATTTGTATATGTTCATGCGTAAAATCAACCAAACCTGTAATACCACAGGCAATCAATCGATCTACTGTTTGTTGAATATTTTCAGATATTGCCAGAATTGCTATTCGGCATCCTTCTGGTACTAACTCATCTAAATCTTTAATATCGTATACTGGAATACCAAAACGTACTCCTTGACGATCTGGGTTCACATCAAATGCGCAAGCTATTTCACCTACAACATAATCCCATTTATTATACTTCATTAAGGCACGCCCCATATTACCGGCTCCTACAAGTATAATTTTTTCATCAAAGTCCATACCTAACTGTTGGTTAAAGATTTCAATCAAGCGATTTACATCATAACCATAGCCCTGTTTCCCAAGATTTCCTAAAAAAGAAAAATCTCTACGAATGGTAGTCGGTTCAATATTGACGACACTAGCAAGTTCCTTTGACATGATTCTTTCTACTCCAGAACTCTTTAATTTACGTAATGCTTTTAAGTATACAGGGTAGCGCTGCAAGGTTGCACGCGGTACATTTTTCTCTGACATTATAATCACCCACAAGCTAGTATACCACATTTTTATACATTTGTGAATATTTTATCTTTCTTAACTAACGTAATATTTATTGTATCTTTTATACATAAAAATTTGATTCTATTATATATACAATATCATTAGTTTATACTTCTTCTACATATCGAGTCCAAGTATTTCTTCCTCTTTCTTTTGAACAATACATAGCCTTATCTGCCAATCTTAAAACTTCATGCGTATCAGCTATAGTCTGTCCATCACAGTTGGCATAACCAATGGATAACGTAATTTGTTGACTACACTTTGATTGCTTATGTTCCATATTTTGTGCAGCTAAATCACTTCGTACCGCATGAATGAACTTCTCGATTTCTTCGTTGCTTTGATTCTTACAGAAACATGCAAATTCATCTCCACCATAACGACAAGGGATAATACCATCATGGCTGTAACGATTCAAAGTATCACCGACCATACGCAATGTAAGATCGCCATGAATGTGTCCATACGAGTCGTTATATTCTTTAAAGTAATCAATATCCATCATAATAATTCCTAAAGAATGAATCGTGCCATCTTTTTCTTCCATAAGTTGATTGAAATAACGACGATTATAAATATTGGTCAAATCATCAATATGAACTTCATCTACTAAGCGCCTATTTTCTTTCAACGTAGTTTCATGTTTTAAAATTATTTCTTGAAGATGTATTCTAGCCTTCATACCATTCACACGAACATCATCTTCCATAACGGAAATCTTACGCATTGTATGATAATAAGATTGATAACTCTCTTGAAGTTCTGCATCTTCTGAAAATGACTCCGCGTAAAAAACACGTAAATCTACAAGACGGCGAATGAAAGATATCTCATTCATCGTGCCATATTCATCCAATATATCTAAATAGCGTTTCGCATATTCTTTTTCTTTAAGTTTTATAAGGGCATTCGTGATATGTAGCAAAAACATGATAATAATATAACGATCATCTACTCCATAATAATCACGTTCTATAATTTCTTCAGAAATTTCTTTCGCTTTCTCTTTATTTCCTTGAAACGCTGCCTCTAAAAGACGTCCTGTACGACAACAAAACGTATGAAAACTAGTATCCCCCATACGGGCTATTTCACTGTCTTCACAAATTGTTAAATACGCATCCATTTCATTTAGCTGGTCCATATAACCGTTTACTTCTGCTAGATTGTACAGAACGATTGTCAATAAACGAGCATCTTTAAACTGCCCTTCCAACATCGCTTGATATGCATTTTGATAATATTTTACAGCTTCATCATATTGTTTATGTCCTTGAAACATATCAGCAATATTATTCCAAGCATTACATCTTTGGTATACATCTTTTAATTCCTCTGCCAATGCAATTGATTCCATATAGAATTGAAGAGCGTTTTGTTCATCGTTGATTAAATGATAATAAAAACCTAGTAGATGACATACCTTCATATAAAGCGCAGGATATAGCGTTTTTGAACAGAGTTGTTTCGCATCGTATAAATACTGTCCACTTAGCATCGCATCGTTTTGAGCAAGATAGTAGTCGCCTAAATACGTATAAGCAAATGCTGTAGCATATCCATAGGAGTGTTGTTTGCTTAGTTCTAATAACTCTAGACAACAAGCCTTCTCTTTTTCTAAATCCGTAAAACGAACATTTAACACGGTATCGATGAGTTCGTTCATATGCTGAAGTAAATTGCTCATGGTTTGCGGCACCTCCTATCTCCAATCTATACATTATTTGTGTTTTTCGTGCTTATATTATACCACACGATTATGTGATAATTCGTTATAAAATATGTATTTTCATAGCTTCAAAGCACAAACACGAAAAAACCCTCATATATTATGAGAGTCTACGCATACTGTTCCAAATCAAGACTTGGATCTGCAGTGCAATCAAAGTCACCACGAACACCATGTTGATAAGCAATATAACCAGCAACTGCAATCATCGCTGCATTATCTGTACAACAAGATAATGGAGGAATTACAAACTTGATATCTGGATATTCCTTGGCTAAATCTTGTTCTACTTTCTCACGCAAACGGGAGTTAGCCGCAACTCCACCTGCTAACACCATTTGTGTTGGATGATACCTATCAAGAGCTTTGCGTGCCCTCAACAACAACGCATCCAGTGCAGTTTCTTGATAAGATGCTGCTAAGTCAGCGGGTGCAAAGATTTCCCCTTTGCGCTTACAACGATCGATAAATTGTAGAACACTACTCTTTAATCCACTAAATGAGAAATCTAATTCGTTTTCAGTCTTTGGTTTTGCAAGAGCATAAATTGGTTTTCCTTCTTTCGCAAGTTTATCCACATAAACTCCACCAGGATAAGGAAGTCCTAATACACGTCCAACTTTATCTCCAGCCTCACCAATCGCATCATCCTGTGTTGTACCCAAGATTTCAAAGTCCCACTCATTTTTCATATAAACAAGTTCTGTGTGTCCACCAGATACAACAAGTGCCATTAATGGAAATGTCAAATCCGTAATCAGACGATTTGCGTAAATATGTCCCGCGATATGATGAACTGGAACAAGTGGCTTATGAAACGCCCATGCCAATGTCTTTGCGGCTTGTACACCTATATGAAGACATCCAACCAAACCAGGTCCTTGTGTTACCGCAATCGCTTCTATATCGTCCATAGTAACATTTGCTTTTTGTAAAGCCTCTTCAATCACCATAGATATATTTTCTACATGTATTCTACTCGCAACCTCAGGAATGACTCCACCAAATTCTTTGTGTACATCGATCTGAGTCGCAACAATATTGGATATAATTTCTTTTCCATTCGCAACAATCGCAACTGCTGTTTCATCACAGCTAGATTCGATTGCCATAATCAATGTTTGTTTCATTCAAGTCCACCTCCTAACGCTTTGCACATCACAATGGCATCTTCGCCATTATCACTATAATAACCTTTTCTAATATTCATTTCAAAGAAATCAAAAGACTCATATAGATAACGTGCTTTTTGATTACTAACACGAACCTCTAACATGATGGTCTCACATCCTGCCTTACTTGCAAGAGTTATCATCTGTTCCATCATTTCTTTCGCATATCCCTTTTTTTGATACGTTGGATGTACCGCTAAATTTGCCAATTGACATGTCTCAAAGGTAACCCAAAAGTCGATAAAACCAACGATAGTTCCTTCATCTTCACAAACAAAGAAAGAACCAAATTCATTTTCTTCGATTTCATATAAAAACATTTCTTCATTCCAACGACTCGTAAAACAAACTTCTTCGATATCCATTACAGCACGAATATCCTCGATCGTCATTTTGCGAATCATATTAGGAAACCTTGTATGCATCTTGTTCTTTCAAATAGCGAGGAACAAGCGTATGTATATTTTCTATTTTTCTAGCATAGGGTCTTACTTCCATGAAATTCTTTAAGAAGTCAGGAGTACAAGATGTTTCTTCAATAAGTTCACTATCCCCATAGATATGGTAAATAGATGAATCGTATTTTTCTTTGATTTCATTCAATGTTAGAATGGTTTCTTCTTCACTAAATTGACCATGTTGTAAAACACCTACATAGGCTCTATTACTTCTAGCATCCAACATAACAAGTGCGTGTTCATCTAGCCCAGCATATAACTGTAAAGTAGAAATTGCATAAAGTGGTATCAATTTACGCGTACATAACACTTTTGCGACACACATTGCAATTCTTACTCCTGTGTAACTTCCAGGTCCATCGCTAATCACTACTTCATCGATGGTATCACTATCTACACCAGCTTCCTCACAAATGCGAATAAGCTCAGGAAAAATCGTTTCAGATTGTGTTTTCCATGCGAGATTACACGTCCCCGCAAGTAATTTTCCATCTTTATAAATCCCAACAATCAAGTGCTTATGTGCACTATCTAAACATAATGTGATCATGATAACGCCTCCACAATTGCTTCATATTTATCTCCAATCGCAAAGAATTCAAAGCTTCGTGCTTCTTCATTTTCTCCTTCTTTACGTAAAATTGATATTTCAAGACGCTCTTTTGGTAATTGATCCTCTATATAATCTGGCCATTCAACGATGCATAAGCCATCTCCTTCATAGTACTCATCAAACCCTAAATCTTGAGAAATACCTTCTAAACGATACGCATCCATATGGTATAAAGGTATCTTTCCACGATATATTTTGAGTATAGTAAACGTAGGAGAATTGATAGTCTTTTGAATACCAATCGACTTTCCTAAAGCCTTTGTGAACGTTGTCTTACCTGCCCCCAAATCACCCTTCATTGTAAAAAGCATTCCAGGTTTTACCATGGCGCCTAGCTTTTCTGCTAATGCATTGCTTTCTTGTAGAGTATGTATTTCTATTGTTTTCATTACGAACACCTTCTTATCGTATTTTTTTTCTTAACTTCATTGCCATTCTTGCCAAACGATAAAAGACAGAGACTGGTACATCAAATTCTCCAATGAATTCATTTATATATGGGTTAAAGTTAGATTTGAACTTCGTTAAGCCATCTGCTAAATCACCCTCGACACCACCCATATTGGCATATTGTAAACCATGTTCAAAGGCATACTTCATATTCTCTGTATATAAATAGTATTGAGGCATGAATTTTTTAAAGCGATCGTTCATTCCTGCATACAACATTTCCATGGTATTTCCATAAACAACAGATAAGATACCGGCGATGATCGAATCCTGCGGATAATCCTTTTCAAACTCCCGGAATTCCTTAATATCTTTTTCTAATGCATTTTTAATATCATTTAAACGTCGTTGTTTCTTTGGAGAACCTTCTTTTAAAGCTTCTAATTCCAATGCGTTCGCTTCTTGTTCTTTGAGTAAGCGTTCGAGTGTTTCAGGAATGTTAACACTCGCCAAGAATAAATACGCATCATCACCATAAATATCCATTAGTTGCATAAAATATTCATGATTACGTAGATTAACATTTTTTCGCTCTTCTGTCAAAGAAACTACATCACTAAATTCTTTCATACGTGATGCATCTGCTTTTATAACCTTCACATCGCGCTTTAAAGCATCCTTGATTAAACGTTTCGTATGACGAGGTAGTTGTTCATCAAAGTCCTCTGTTTTGTACACATTCGCTTGAAAACGTGGTTGTATACTTTCTTCAATATATGTTGAAAACCCCTGATGAATCGCACCAGAGAGTATCATATTAGAAAGGATGGTATTCGTTATTGGGTAACGATTGGTATTTTGTTCATCAATTTTATAGTCATTAACATGAATTCCTGGATCCATCTTTATAAATAAACAACGATATTTCTTTGCCCATTTTTTCAACTCTTTAAAGAAGAATGCCATCACATCTTTATTCTCATAATCCATAATAGGGCCTCTTGGTATATACATCATTGTAAATCCCAAAGGCAAGTGTTTGATTAAGATAGAGGCAGACACGATCAACGTATCTTTTTCTACTACACCAACAATTTCATGATCCCAATTTTCTTTTACTTTTGCCCACTGTGAAGACTGTAACAGATTACACAATGGATGGTTTGATACAAATGCATCATGTTCTTTTGGTTCAACTTTTGTCTTAAATTGCATATGTACATCTCCTAACTATCTTCGAAGAACTTTATGTTTGATTTTTCTTAACATTTGATATTGTTTATAAGCGGAAGGATTCCCTATATAGATAAAATCTCCTACAAGTTCAATGACATCCGCGTAAAAACCTTTTTTGAATAAGTAGACACCATAGTCTTGCGCATCCTCACTAAAGTTTCCGCTAATTCCATAGAAATTATACTTAGGTACGTGATGATGCAGTGCATCTTTAATCGCATACCATTGAATCGCATAGGAACCTTTGAATTTATGAAATTCACTATAACTTCCACCAAATAAATATAAAACTTCATTTGGATATTTCACAAACATGGATGCGGCTAAAGGAATTTCATTTCCATGTGCACTTTGTAGCTGCAAGGCTTCTATCTTTCGTTTTTCAATAACAGAAAGATTGTCCTGTGCCTGTTGTAAACGATTGGCTGTTTTTTTAGCCTCTGGATTCTTTTCTACAGCATCTTTTAATTTGTTAATATTTGCTTCTTCTGCTGTATATTCATCCTCTATTCGAGCGATATATTCATTCATATCCAAATACGCAAACAATGCACTCATATGCTCTTGGAAACAATCATAAAAACTTTCATAATATGCCAAATCAGGTTTGTTAAAATTCTTACGGTTTCCAGTTGCTTCCACTACTTTTTCGAGTATGGATAATTCATTTCGCTTCAACTCACGTACTTTGATACCTGTTTTCTCTGTAAAATTTATATTTCGACGAGTCATTGACTGCATTTGTTTTAAGAGAGCTTCTTCACTTGTATCTTCTAGTGATAAAACTGACATCCAACGTGGTTCAAACTCATCTTCATGATGGGTACGAAACCCTTGGTGTTGAAATCCAAAAGATTCTAATACTTTTATAAGGTGATCTTCTTTGAAAGTACCTTCTATTGTATTCCCATCGATATCATGTTGTTGATAAGAAATATATGGATCAAGTTTCATATATAAGCATTTATGTTCTTTTAAGAATGCGATTAACTCCTTCATAAAATAGTTCACTAAATCATCGTTATGATAATCTATTAAGAAACCACGTAAAGCCATAAATAGCTTATTGCCTCGATAAACATCCATAGACTGTAAGGTACAAGCACAAAGGATTTCTTCATTCTCTTTTACACCTAGATAATGAATTTCCCATCCTTTTTTTGCGCGCATATTTGCCATTTCAACAGATTGCCAGAAATTATGGGCTTTACTACTTATGAAGTACGTTTGATATTCTTCTTGTGTCAATTCTACAAACTTCATTCATATCTTCCTTCCTCTTAAATTTTATCATTTTATCACTCATGCGTTATTTATTATACCATGGAATTGGTATAGATAAAACAGAAAAGAAAAAGACATCCTTGCGGATGTCGATCACCTGGCAGCGTGCTATCTTCACTGAGGCAGGCCCAGCTATTGTCGCCGCTGAAGTGC